>DAOUIX010000044.1:0-34244 GCA_034423235.1 Chloroflexota bacterium
GAAGTCCACGGCTACGGCGACTGGCGCTGGTCGCCCTCCGATGCGCCCGTCGCCAATCCGGCCTTTGACGTCACACCTCACGAACGAATAACCGCCATCATTACCGAGCACGGCGTCCACCGGCCGCCGTACCTGGAATCGTTACGCTCGCTCGCGGCGGCCTGACATGCGGAGCTAGGACCAATGCCTGCGATTGGAGTCATCGGCGGCAGCGGCTTTTACGACATGCCCGGCCTAGAGAACATCCGCGACGAGACGATTGCAACGCCGTTCGGCGACCCAAGCGACACCATTCGCATCGGCAGCCTGGACGGCGTCGAGGTGGCCTTCCTGCCGCGCCACGGCCGCGGCCACCGCATCATGCCCACCGCCGTCAACGCCCGCGCCAACTTCTGGGCGCTCAAGTCGCTCGGCGTGCGCTGGGTCATCTCGGTCAGCGCCGTCGGCAGCATGCGCGAGCACATCGAACCCCTCCACGTCGTCGTGCCGGACCAGCTGATCGACCGCACCCGCCAGCGCCCGATGACCTTCTTCGACACCCCTGGGCTCGTCGTCCACGTCGGCATGGGCGAACCCTTCTCCGCCCGCCTGTCCGCCGTTCTCGCCGAGGCTGCCGAGACCGAGGGCGCCCGCGTCCATCGCGGCGGCACGTATGTCTGCATCGAGGGTCCGCAGTTCTCCACCCGCGCCGAGTCCGAGACGTTCCGCTCCTGGGGCGTGGACGTCATTGGTATGACCGCGCTCCCCGAGGCTCGCCTCGCCCGCGAGGCCGAGATCTGCTACGCCCTCCTCGCCATGGTCACGGACTACGACGTCTGGCACGAGAGCGAAGAGGACGTCTCCGCCGAGATGGTCATCGCCAATCTCATGGCCAACACCTCGCTCTCCCAGCGCGTCGTGCGCCGCGCCGTTGGTCAGATTCCCACCGACGACTCCGCCTGCGAGTGCGCCGACGCCCTGGCCACCGCCATCATCACCGCGCCCGACGCGATTCTGCCCGAACTGGCCGAGCGCCACGACCTGCTCGTGGGCAAGTACCTCAACGGCCCCGCCCCGGATTAGATCGCCGCGCATGAGCAATTCGACCGAACCCGGCCGCGTGGTAGTCATTGGCACCGTCGGCATCGACGACATCGAGACCGCCCACGCCAGCGTTCACGGCGTCCTCGGCGGTTCGGCCACCTACGCCTGCCTGGCCGCCCGCTGTTTTGCGCCCACCACCATGTCCAGCGTGGTCGGCCGCGACTTCCCGGCGGCCCACCGCGACCTGCTGACGGAGCGCGACATTGACCTCAGTGGTCTCGAGACCGCCGACGGCCTCACCTTCCGCTGGGGCGGGCGCTACGCCGTCGACATGAACATCCGCGAGACCACATTCGTCAGGCTGCCTGTGCTCGAAGACTTCGATCCCCAGGTCCCACGGCACACCATCGCCGGATCCTTCGTATTCCTGGGAAACACCGAGCCAGGCATTCAGCTCCGGGTGCTCGACCAGGCGCGAAACCCGCGCTTTGTCATGGTCGATTCGATGGACTTCTGGATCGAAGGTGACCGCGATCAGGTGGCGCGCGTGTTCGAGCGCTGCGACTGCGTCGTTCTCAACGACGAGGAAGTCCGCCTCTTCGGCGGCGACGTCAACGTCCCCCGCGCCGTGCGCCGAATCCTGGAACTGGGTCCGAGATTCGTCGTCGTCAAGCGCGGCGAGTTCGGCGCCGCCCTGGTGAGCGAACATGGCTGGTTCTTTGCGCCGGCGTATCCGCTGGACGCCGTGGTGGACCCCACCGGCGCCGGCGACTCCTTCGCTGGGGCCTTCCTGGGAAGCCTGGCGGCCGCCGGTTCTACTGATGAAGCCGCCCTTCGCCGGGCCGTAGTCTATGGAAGCGTGGCCGCGTCGTTTACAGTTGAGGCGTTCAGCGTGGATCGCCTCGCTGAGCTCACTCGTCACGACATCGATTCGCGCTACGTTGAATTCGGCGACTTCGCCGCCTTCTAACTGCCAGACCCACGCCCGGAGGAACTCGTATGGCCACGGCCGATAACCAGTCCGATATCGCGGACGCTTCACTTGCCGATGACGGCGTCCGCCGTATCGAATGGGCCGACCAGTCCATGCCCGTCCTGGAGAGCATCCGGCGGCGTTTCGAGCAGGAGCGACCCCTCGACGGCCTCCGCATCGGCGCCTGCCTGCACGTGACCGCCGAGACCGCCAACCTGGTCCGCACCCTGCAGGCCGGCGGCGCCGAAACCTCCCTCTGCGCCTCCAACCCCCTCAGCACCCAGGACGACGTGGCCGCCGCCCTCGTCGAGGTCTACGGGGCCGCCACCTACGCCATCAACGGCGAGGACTCCGAGATCTACTACGACCACATCGAATCCGTGCTCAACGGCCGGCCTCACCTCACCACCGACGACGGCGCCGACCTTGTCTCCACCCTTCACACCGACCGCACCGACGTCATCGCCGGCGTCATGGGCGGCACCGAGGAAACCACCACCGGCGTCATTCGACTTCGTGCCATGGCCGAACAGGGCGTGCTCAAGTACCCCATCGTGGCCGTTAACGAGGCCATGACCAAGCACATGTTCGACAACCGCTACGGCACCGGGCAGTCAACGCTCGATGGCGTCGTGCGCGCCACCAACCTGTTGCTGGCCGGCCGCACCGTCGTCGTGGGCGGCTACGGCTGGTGCGGTCGCGGTCTCGCCAGCCGCGCCGCCGGCATGGGCGCTCACCTGATCGTCACCGAAGTCGATCCGGTCCGCGCCCTCGAAGCCGTCATGGACGGCTACCGCGTCATGCCCATGCAGGACGCCGCCGTCGTCGGCGACGTCTTCGTTACCGTCACCGGCGACAAGCACGTCATCAATCGCTCGCACTTCGAAGTCATGAAGGACGGCGCGATCCTGGCGAACTCCGGCCACTTCGACGTCGAGATCAACATCGAGGCCCTGGAAGAAATGGCCGAGAGCGTCGATCAGGCGCGGCCCTTCGTAGACGAATACCGTTTGCCCGGCGGGCGCCGCATCTTCCTCCTGGCGCAGGGCCGCCTGATCAACCTCGCCGCCGCCGAGGGCCACCCGGCCAGCGTCATGGACATGAGCTTCGCCAACCAGGCCCTGGCCCTCGAGCATCTGGCCAAAAACGCCCACGACATGGCCCCGGATGTTTACGATGTCTCCGCCGACATCGACCGCCAGGTCGCCTCGGTCAAACTCGAGGCGATGGGCGTGGCAATCGACACCCTGACCGCCGAGCAGGCCGCTTACCTGTCCGGCTGGCAGGAAGGCACGTAGTCAGGCTGCGGTCGCACGGCAACCACACTCGGCGACAGCATGGGAGAGCACTTTGAGTAGCACCTTCGCGCAGGCTGAGCGCCTGCTGTTTACCTCCGAGTCCGTAACCGAGGGTCACCCCGACAAGCTCTGCGACCAGGTCTCGGACGCGATTCTGGACGCCTACCTCCAGGCCGACCCCAAGGCCCGCGTGGCTTGCGAGACCGCCGCCTCAACCGGCCTGGTGCTCGTCTTCGGCGAGATCACCGCCGGCGGCGACAGCGTGGATATCCCCAAGGTCGTGCGCCGCACCGTCGGCGAAATCGGCTACACCCACTCGGATCACGGCTTCGACGCCGAGACCTGCGGCGTGGCCGTCTCCGTCAAGGAACAGTCGGCCGACATCAAGATGGGCGTCGACGAAGCGTTGGAAGTTCGCGACCTGGAGGGCGACTACGCCGAGGTCGAAGGCCTGGGCGCCGGCGACCAGGGAATGATGTACGGCTATGCCTGCGACGAGACGCCGGAACTCATGCCGGCGCCCATCGCCCTGGCCCACCACGCCGCACGTCAGCTGGCCGCCGTCCGCAAGGACGGCACGCTGCCCTGGCTACGGCCTGACGGCAAGTCCCAGGTCACCGTCGAGTACCGCTACGGGCAGCCTGCCCGCGTGGACACGATCGCCCTTGCCGCCCAGCACGCCGACGCCATCGACAGCGACACCATCGAGCGCGAACTGGTCGAGCACGTCATCCGCGAAGTCGTCCCGTCGGAGTGGATCGACGCCGACACCCGCTTCATCGTCAACGGCACCGGCCGCTTCGTCATCGGCGGTCCCATGGGCGACGCCGGACTGACCGGCCGCAAGATCATCGTGGACACCTACGGCGGCATGGCCCGCCACGGCGGCGGCGCCTTCTCCGGCAAGGATCCAACCAAGGTGGACCGCTCCGCCAACTACGCCGCCCGCTGGGTCGCCAAGAACGTCGTCGCGGCCGGCCTGGCGAGCCGCTTCGAGGTCCAGCTGGCCTACGTCATCGGCAAGGCCGAGCCGGTCTCCGTCAACATCGAGACCTTCGGAACCGGAACGGTGCCCGACGGCGACATCGAGGGCGCAGTCCGCGAGGTCTTCGACCTGCGCCCCGGCGTCATCATTCGCGACCTTGGCCTGCGTCGTCCGCTCTACCGGCAGGTGGCCGCCTACGGCCACTTTGGCCGCGACGACCTGGCCGACGTCCCGTGGGAACAGACCAACCGCGCCGCCGACCTAGCGCGCCTCTGCGCCGTGGAAGCGGCCATCGGCTAACGGAGGTTCGGGTGTCAGCGGTCGACGACATCCTCACGAATAACGCCCGCTTCGCCGCTGGGTTCCGCGAGGAAGGCGGTCACGCCCAGCCCACCCGTCGGCTGGCCGTCGTGGCCTGCATGGACGCCCGCCTGGATGTGTATCAGGCGCTGGGACTCGCCCCGGGCGACGCCCACGTCATCCGCAACGCCGGCGGCGTTGTCACCGAGGACGCCATTCGCTCGCTCGTCATTTCCCAACGCCTGCTCGGCACCCGAGAGATCATGCTCGTCCACCACACCGACTGCGGCATGCAGACGTTCACCGACGATGAGTTGAAGGACGCCATCGAAGCCGACACCGGGCTGCGTCCACCGTTCTCCTTCGAACCCTTCAACGACCTCGAACAGGACGTCCGCGACTCTATCGCCCGCCTCCAGGCCAGCCCCTTCCTCCCGCACCGCGATCGCATCCGCGGCTTCATCTACGACTGCGCCACCGGCCGCCTAAACGAAGTGCCCCCCGCCTGATACCCGCGTTGAAAGCCCGTGCCGACGTTCGATGTCGCTGTCGTCGTGCCTACGGCCGATCCCCCAACCGTGCGGCAAGGTCGCCTTCGAACACCCTGTGGGCCACCTCGCCGTTGGCTGAAACCCTCAATATCATGACTGGCACGAAAGCAACGGGCTCATGGGCCACGTAGCTTCCGCGGTCCACCTTGCCCGAGAGTCGTAGCGCCACGGTCCAGTACCCCGGACCGAGCGGGGCGCCGCTATCCCCAACGGAACTGAGACGTCCGTCGCGGCCACGGACGCTCAAGTTCACGACGCTCGGATCAAGTGCGAGTGACAGTCGCGCGCTTTCGTGCCCTGGGTCAATATGGCCTGGAAACCAGCGGCCCCCTCTGGCCCCATCCGAATCGGTCGACACAGGCAGCCCACTGGCGTTCGCGGGCAGCACCAGCCAATCCTGTCCGGTCCAACGGTCGGGCGCGCGGTTGATCAGCTCGACGCTAAACGCAATCCCCCCGCGCATGCGGCCTTCGTCGGCTGCCCGGACGGAGACCGGCGGCAACCGTGACTGCGTCGTGCTCATGATCGGCTGCGCGGCACCGTCCGCCGCATAGACCGCCAACCCGGCATTCCACCAGATCGGCCGCCGCGCCGCCGGTGCCAGCATGGACGGCGTAAACGACTGGGGCGCCACGATGAAACTCGGATGATGTTCGCCCAGTGGCTCGATCCCGAAGTCAGTTCGCAGGTGCAGGTTCCCCGGATAGATCTCGCCAACCAGCCGCGCATGCGACAGCGCCGACGCGATGCGAAGGGCAAAGGGGGATTCGATGGCGGGATCTACGTACACCGCGGCCGACGCAGGCACGGCTCGCCGGAGGGCTTCATACGACGAGGGTTCCGGCGCTGCGTCAAGCTTGAGGAATGCAGGCAGAACCCGGTAGAGCGCATCGGCCCCGTCCTTTGCAAGCGGCTGGAATAGCTGCGGATCATCGAGCCACTCCCCGGCGTGATCGGGCAGACCCGAGACCCAGGCATTCGTTGCATGCACATAAGCGATGCCCAGCCGCTCGACAGCTGCCGGGTCGAGATAGCGAGTCGCATCTACGTATTCGGGGCCGACCTCATGCAGAAGATGCGACGCCTGGATGAACCCCGCGGCGCTCGGACGGCCGGTCACGGCGGACATGCCCGACGGGTTGGGCGAGAGGATGCGAGCGTCACTGGCGGTGTGGCCTCGAATGTACGCGGCCAGGCGCTGCGACCTGAAGCTCGGAAACACGCTTCGCTGCCCACTGCGCCCTGACTTCGCCTCATCCGCTTCCGCCTGGGCGTTCGCCAATTGCACACCCTGGCTAATCGCCGGACCCAGCGCGCGGACCGGAGACACCACGGCCGGCCAGGTCACCAGTCCGGCGACCGCCGCACATGCGGCCCAGCGCCAGCGGGGCCGGAGCGCCCGCAGCCGCAGACTCAGGGCAATCAGCACCGCAAGCAGCGCAAAGTTGCGTGCGAATCCGTCCAGCCGCGTGACGTCCTGCTGTCCAATGTCATATCGGACCATCAAGGCGGCCAAGACAAACGCGCCGGCCGCGGTTGCCAGCGCCAGGGTCAGGCGATCGCGCCCGGCCAGCAGCGCGGCGGCACCGGCCAGGACGACAGGGCCTAGGCTCAGCAGCCCAAGACCGCCTGACAGCTCGCGGAAGGAAAGCAGCGGCTGCCGGATGCTCGTGTCGCCGATCCAGCCCAGCGACAGCGCACCGGCATCTTCGCCGCCGAGAACAGCGGTCAGCACGCCGCCGCCCACCGCCAGCAGCAACAGGGCCAGCGCCGGCCCCGCGGCAACGCGCGCAATAGCCTCCAACGTTGCGCGTTCGCGCCCCGCCTGTACGAGCAGCACCATCTCCAGCGCAACCCAGAGCATGAGCACGATGGGCGCAACGGCCTCATCGACCAGCCCCAGAAACCCAACCAGCAACGCCAACGTCACCTGGCGCAGCCACCGCCAATCCTTGGTTTGCGCGGCCCGCTCCAGCACCACCAGCGCCAGCGCATACGCCAGCGGAAACGGCGGCTTCCACACATTCGGGGGCACTGACTCGCTCGCGCCCAGTCCATCTACATAGACGGTCCCAAGCGCTGCGCGCAGACCCGGCGCCGGCAGGCCCGCCGGAATTGGCGCCTGCAACACACCCGGCGAGGCAAAGAGCAGCGTCTGCGTGCCGGCCGCCAGCAACAGCGGCCCCAGCGTCACCGCCGCCAACCACGATCCGCGCCGCAACACCAGCGTCCCCACGACCAGCACGAAGCTCGTCCAGACGTACGCGCCCAACAACTCCGTTACGAAGGCGGGATCTGGCCCAATCGGCGGCGTGAGCAGCCCGATCAGCAAATCGACCCCGTAGTGATACGGCACAGCCATCCCGGGATTCCACGGCAACTCCGGCGGGTGCGGACCTCCGGCCCGTATCCCTCCAATGAACCCGTGATGGATATACGGGTCCGGATTCGGGAGCAGCTGACGACCAGCTAGAGCGATCCAGAACAGCGCCAGAAACGCAATCCCAATCCCCGCCGCCCTCCTCGGCCGAACTCGGAGCCGCTCGCGCCCGCGCCACGCCAGGCCTGAGCCCATGGCCGCCACAACCACCCAGCCAACGAGCGCACCGGCATATCCCGGCCACAGGTACAACGCGAAGTTGACAACCAGTCCCCAGAGAGCAGGCCCAATAACCGTCCCCTGCGCCAGCGCCGCCGGGTCATCACGCTGCCCAAGCCCCACCCGCGCCACGACGAAGCCCACTGCGGCCAGCGCAACAAGCTCCCCGGCCAGCAGCAGCAGTCCCGGGATCACCGAAGGGTCAATGAGCATTCATGTAGGTGTCGACTTGAGGTGGCCTGCCGTCACGCCGCGCGAATCGACCCCACAACCGGCGGACGTCAGTCTCGGTGATCGTCTGCCGAAGAGCCTTCGCAGCTTCTCTGGCAATGCAGGCTGCACACCGTCGGCTCAGGTTCGCAGTCCCGCGTTCAGATCGCCCTCGTAAACCGTGTACGACACCTCCCGGCTCTGCGAGATGTCCACGTGCATCACTGGAATATACGCAGCGGCCTGCTGCCCCACGTAGCCCCGGTGCCTCACGTCCCGGTTGAGTCGCAGCGCCAGGGTCCAGCGCCCCGGATCAAGCGCGTCGCCGCCCCCTCCGGCGGCGCTCAGGCTTCCGTCGCCGGCGCGAACGCTCAAACTCGCAGACTGAGGATCGAATACGTACGTCAATCGGGTGTTCTCATGCCCTGGAGCTATCTGCCCGGAAAACCACAGCGCGGCCTCGGTCCTGCCCATGTGCGGCAACACCGGAAGCCCGCCCACCCTCGCCGGCAGCACCAACCAGTCTTGTCCGGTCCACGCATCAGGCGCACGGTTAGTCAGCCGCAGCGTAAAGGCGGCTCGTCCATCCTCGGCTCGGGGATCCGAGACTTCGACCGTGACGGGCGCCGGCGCTAGGGTCGCCGCCGACATAATCGGATCGGGTAGGCCCTCGAGTGCGTAGATCGCCACCCAGTCGTTCCACCAGACCGGCCGTCGAGCCGGCGGCGGAAACATCGACGGCGTGTACCACCGCGGCGCAACCACGAAACTGGGCCGACGTTCGCCCAGCGGCTCGACCCCAAAATCGGTCCGCAGGTGTATGTGACCCGGACCCAATTCGCCGACGAGCTGAGCCTGTGCCAGAGCTGACGCTATGCGGAGGGCATGCCCCACCTCAGTTGCGGGCTCCAGGTACACGATCGCGGCGGCCGGCACGGCTCGGCGCAGGGCTTCGTAGGACCCGGCTGCCGGTTCGGTCTCAAGACTGAGGAACGCCGGCTGAACGCGGTAGATCCTGTCGGCCCCGTCTCGCGCCAGGTGCTCGAACAGCTGCGGATTATCCAGCCACCCTTGGGCGTGTGCTGGCAGCTCGGCCATCCAGGCGTCGGTGGCGTGCACGTATGAGATCCCCAGGCTCCGGACAGCGGACGGACTCAGGAAGCGAATGGCGTCCAGGTACTCCGGCCCGACTGCATAGATGTAATGTGCTGCTTGCCTGAATCCCGATGCGTTCGGTCTTCCGGTGGCGCCGGAGAGATCCGTCGGACGCGGCGACAGGATGCGCGCGTCATCGCTCGTGTTGTTGCGGACAAAGTCGGCGAGTCGCTCGGACCGGAGGCGCGGAAACACGTCTCGCTGTCCAGCGCGCGGCGATCGCGATTCCCGCGTCTCCGCCCCAGCGTTCGCGAGTTCCACGCCCTGCCGCAGCGCCGGACCAAGGGCCCGCACCGGTAACACCACGGCCGGCCACGTCATCAGCCCCACGATCACGGCGCCCACGGCATAACGCCGAGCGGGTTGCCAACTCCCCAACCGAAGGCCGAGTGCCAGCAGTACTCCGAGCATCGCAAAATTCCGCGCATGCCCGTCCAATCTGGTCACGTCATGTTGAGCGTATTCGTACTGAAGGGCGAGCCCGCCGAGCAGACAAATGCCGCTGCACGCGGCCAGCGCCACGACAAGGCGATTTCGCCAAGCCAGTACAACGGCGCCAATGGCCAGGACGAGAGGTCCAAGCCCCAGCAAGCCAAGCCCGCCTGAAAGCAACGTCAGGGTGCCCACGGGCTGCCGCAGGCTCGTGTCCTGTTTCCAGCCGAGCGACAGGCCGGTCCCCGAACTCTCGACCAGGACTCCCGAGATCGCGCCGCCGGCGGCGCCAAGCAGCAGGGCGGCCAACACAGGTCCGGTGGCGGTGCGACCAACGGCACTCCATTGAGTCGGACCGCCGCGCTGGGCCTGCACAGCCTTGAGCACCGTGAGTCCACTCCACACGGCGAGCACAGCAACAGCAGCGACGGCGTCCACAAGGCTCAGAAACCCCACCAGGGTCGCCAGGAACACCGGCAGCAGCCAGTGATCGCTCGCACGACCCATGACCCGCTCCAGCACGACCAACGCAAGCGCGTACACCAGCGGAAAGTTAGGCTTCCAGATGTTTGGAGGCCACGCTTCGATCTGTGTGACTCCGTCCACGTAGACCGTCGCCAGCGATGCGCGCAAGCCCGGCGCCGGTAGACCTGCCGGAACCGGCACCTGGACAACGCCCGGCGAAGTGAAGAGATACGTCTGCGTACCGGCCGCCAGCAGCAGCGGCCCAAGCGTCACGGCCGCCACCCACGATCCGCGCCATACAAGGAACGTCACAACGATCAGCGCGTAGCTCGCCCAGATGTACGCGCCCAGCAACTCCGTCACGAAGGCCGGATCCGGCCCAATCGGCGGCGTGAGCAGCCCGATCAGCAAATCGACGCCGTAGTGGTAGGGCGCGGACAAGCCGGGATTCCAGGGCAGCTCCGGCGGATGCGCTCCCCCGGCGCGAATCGCCGCAATCAGTCCATGATGCAGGTCTCGGTCGGGAGTCCCGAGTAGCTGGCGCGCGGCCAGAGCGATCCAGAACACCACCAAAAAAGCTGTCCCGATCCCGGTCGCCACCCTTGGCTTCAGGCTCAGGCGTTTCCGCCCGCGCCAGGCCAGCCCCGCGCCGATGGCCAATACCGCCGCCCAGCCCACCAGCGCGCCACCCGAGCCCGGCCACAAGTAAAGGACGAAGTTGACGATCAGGCCCCAGAGGGCAAGCCCGACCACCAGCCCCTGCGCCAGGGCCAGACGGTCGTCCATTTGCCTAAGCGCCACCCGCGCCACAATGAAACCCACCAGGGCCAGAGCAATGAGCTCGCCCGCCAGCAGCAGCAGACCTGGGATCACCGAGGGATCAGCGTTCACGCGACGATGGTTTCCCGAGTAGGAGGATTCTCAACGGCTCCCGTTCAACACAGCGCCCGCAGTCCACAATGGCGAGTGTCGATTGCTTCATTGGACGTGAGCGTGCCATCAGCAAGCGTCCAGCGGGATTTCGTCACGCAAGACTCTAAGACCTGCACGCCCGAGGTCGTGGCATGCCCCCGCCAAGCAGGACCTAGCCCGCCAGCAGCCGCTGCGCCACGTCCCGTGCCTCGTCCACGGTTTTCACAAATCGATCTCGCGGGACATGCTGCAGCGCATTCAGCGCCTGCAAGGTGATGGCCGGCCGTCCTTCCAGGCCCAACACAATCACCTCCGTGTTCTCGGCGATGGCGGAGTCAATCATCTGCTCAACCACAAGCGCCGCGCTGTCGTCCATATACACCGTGTCGGAGAAGTCCAGGATCACCACTTCGTGATCGCGGATGTCCACGCTGATCGTGCTGATCAGTTTGTTGGCCGACGCCACGGTAAAGCTGCCCCGCAACGCCACCAGACCGACTCGGGCCGAAAACGCATCGACCGTCTCGTCGTCGTCCTGCGCGCCGAAGAAACTCCGGTCCAGCAGCGGCACCGACACCACGCTGTCCATCTGCAGCCGCTCGAACTGCCGCGCGCTGGCCATGCCGGCCGCGATCAGACCAATCGCCACCGCCGTAATCAGGTCCAGGAACACCGTCAGCCCCAGCGTGATCAGCATTACCAGCAGGTGTTCCCGTTGCACGCGGCGGATTCGGGTCAAGAATCGCCAATCGATAATGTCCCAGCCAACCTTCATCAGGATCCCGGCCAGCGCCGCGTGCGGAATCGCTTCCACGTAGCGGCCCAGACCCAGGACCAGCGCCAGCAGGATCGCCGCCCGCAGCGCGCCCGATACCGGGGTGCGGCCGCCGGCCCGCAAGTTCACCACCGTTCCCAGCGTCGCGCCGGCCCCGGGCAGGCCCCCAATCAATCCCGCAACCGCGTTGCCGATTCCCTGGCCCACCAGTTCCCGGTTCGGGTTATGGCGCGTCCGGGTCATCGAGTCGGCGACGAGCGACGTCAGGAGGCTGTCGATTGAACCGAGCAGCGCGATGATGATGGCTGGCTGCACCGCGCGTACCAGCACGTCCGGCGCAAGCTCGGGGAACCGCAGCGTGGGCAAGCCGGTCGGCACCTCCCCGATCACCGGCGTGTCGGTCAGCCAGAGCACGCCCAGCAGCGTCCCTGCAATCAGCGCCGCCAGCGCGGGTGGCAGGAATTTCCTGAGCCGACTCGGCCACGCGACGCCCACACCCAGCGTCACGCCGGCGATCGCAAGGGCGCTGACGTTGATGTTCCGTACCGCGTCAGGCCACGCCTGCACCGTGCCCAACGGCCCGCCCGAAGCTACCGGCGCTCCAAGAAACGGCAGGGTCTGCACCAGGATGATGATGATCCCCACGCCCGACATGAATCCGGAAATGACCGAATACGGCGTGTAGCCCACAAAGCGTCCAATCCGCAGGACCCCCAGCAGAATCTGGATCAGACCCGCCATGACGGCGATCGTGAACGCCTCGGCCAGGCTTTGCGCATGGGTCGTGACGATCACCGCCATCGCCACCGCCATCGGACCGGTGGGGCCCGATATCTGCGAGCGTGTCCCGCCGAACACCGCCGCGAAGAATCCCACCGCAATGGCTCCGTACAGCCCGGCCACCGCCCCCAGACCCGATGCCACCCCAAATGCCAGCGCCACCGGCAGCCCCACCACCGCCGCCGTGACGCCGCCAAACAGGTCGCCACGGAGCGTCTGGAGGTTGTAGTCAATCCTCAACGACACACGGAGACCCGGTTAGCGGTGATCCTTCGACCGCTAGCTTAGAGCGTCCTGCTGCCGGTCGCCGCCAACCTGCGGGATGCGGAATCGTCAGTAACCGGTTCATCCGGCTGACCCTGCCCGGTGGACGTGCCGGCCAATGCCGCCGCTAGTCCTGCACCGCATAATGACGGCTCACGCCGCCTTGCTCAAAGGACCCTGGCCATGAGTGTGTTCACGATTGACGTCCTGCAGTCCCGCCGCATGGTGCGCTGGGGCGGACGCTTCATCACCGCGTTCAACCAGGGCCACACCCGCAACTACCTGTACCCCGTCTACACGCCCGCCGGCCAGGCCGTCACCGACGAAACACCAGTGGATCACCCCCACCACCGCTCCATCTGGATTGCGGCCGAAGAGGTCGGCGGCTACAACTTCTACATCGAACGCGCCTACGGTGGCCGAACCGCCGGCGCCATCCGCGAAATCGACGCCTCCTGGGAGCAATTGGCCGCCGACAGGCTGCGCGTGAGCCAGACCCTCGAATGGCGGGGCGCCCCCGACTGGAGCGATCCGGACGGCCGCCTCATGTTGGTCGAAACCCGCACCACCGACATCCAGCCCGGCGACGTCTCCAACCTCCTCACCATCCGCTCGCAGCTCGTCCCCGGCGGCGGCCCGCCGGCGCCGGCGGGCCGTCTGGCCGACGGCACCCCCCTGCCCGGCAAGTCCGTCGCTGGCTCCGCCAAGTCCCCGGACAGCGTGACGATCGGCCCGACCAAGCACAGCTACTATGGCGTTCGCTTGGCCGACCGCCTGCACGTCACCCACGACGGCGTGATCAAGGACTCCGAAGGCCGCACAAACGAGACCGAGATCTTTGACCAGGCCGCCGACTGGGTGGATGCCCACGGCCCGTTGGCCTTCGACAAGATCGCCGGCGTGGGCGTGCTGCCCGATGCCTCGTTTGATGGCGCCCCCTGGTTCGTCCGCGACTACGGCTCGCTCTGCATCAGCACCATGCGCATGCAGGCCGTCGAGATCACCGCCGAGCAGCCCTGGGATCAGACCGTCCGCTTTGTCATCCACGACGGCGACCACAACGACGCCGACATCGCTGGCGAGTTCCAACGCTTCCGAGCCGGCGAATAGCCGGCGAGATTCGGTTGTCGGACCGTCAGCCTCTGGTAGGTTTGGCTGACCGGTCCTGATCCCCTGCCCTGCCTGTGTCGGCCCCAACCACCGTCCAGTTCGAACACTTGCTTGATGGCGTAACCAAACCCGCCCAGTACCTCGCGGGCGAGCACAACGCGCGCCAGAAAGATTGGGACGCTGCCCAGACCCGCCTCGCGCTCTGCTTTCCCGATGCCTATGAAATCGGCATGTCCAACCTGGCCATGGGTCTGCTCTACGAACTCATCAACGACGACACCCCCCACCTCTGTGATCGCTGCTTCACCCCGCTCCCCGATATGGCCGACGCCATGCGCGCCCATGACCTCCCGCTCTTCGGCTGGGAATCGCGCCGGCCCCTCCGCGAATTCCACATCCTCGGCTTCTCCATGAGCTACGAGAGCGGCAACACCAACGTCCTCGAAATGCTCGACCTTGCCGGCATCCCGATCGAGCGTGCCGACCGCTCCGATGAAGACCCGCTAATCCTCGGCGGCGGCTCGGCCGTCTCCAACCCCGAGCCCATGGCCGATTTCTTCGACCTGATCGCCGTCGGCGAGGGCGAGGATCTGCTTCAGCAGGTGCTCAATCTGCACGCCGAGTTCGACCGCGCCCAACCCGGCTGGCGCCACGACTTCATTGCCGCCGCTGCCCGCACCATCCCCGGCATCTACGCCCCCGGCCTCTATGAGCCCCAGTACGGTGACGACGGCGCTTTCCTGGGCCACCGGCGGCTGCGCGACGATCTGCCGGAGCGGATCAAGCGTCAATACGTCGACATTGACGTCTACAGCGGACCCCGGAGTCCCGTCGTTCCCAACACTGGCGTGGTGCACGACCGCATTGCCGTCGAACTCGACCGCGGCTGCGCGCGCGCCTGTCGCTTCTGCCAGGCCGGCTACCTCTACCGCCCCGTGCGCCACCGCCGCAAGGACCTGGTGGAGCAGGCCGTGGACCGATGCCTCACCGCCACCGGACAGAGCGAGGTCTCGCTGCTCTCCCTCAATGCCGTCGACTACGAAGGGTTGGATGGTGTCATCAACGACGTCTACGACGGCGCCGAGGACTACGTTCGCGTCTCAATCCCTTCCACCCGCGTCGAGACCTTCAACGTGGACGTGGCCGACGCTCTGCAACGCGGCGGCAAGCGCGGCGGCAGCCTCACTTTCGCCCCCGAGGCCGCCACGCCCCGCATGCGCCGCGTCATCAACAAGGAAATCTCCGACGAGGACCTGCTGGAAACCTGCGACATGGCCTTCCAGCGCGGCTTCCGCACCATCAAGCTCTACTTCATGATCGGCCAGCCCACCGAGACGATTGAGGACGCCCAGGCCATCGCCCACCTGGCCAACCGCGTCATGGCCCTCGGCCGCCACCACCACGGCAAGCGCGCCAAGGTCAACGTCACCGTCTCCACCTTCATCCCCAAGCCCTTCACGCCCTTCCAGTGGCACCCGCAGGACCGTAGCGACGCCATTCGCGCCAAGCAGCAGGCCTGCTTTGACATCGCCCGTGACCGCAACATCCACCTCATGTGGCACGACCCCCAGGAAAGCCACATCGAGGCCCTGCTGGCCCTGGGCGACCGCCGAGTTGGCCGCGCCATCAAGGGCGCGTGGGAACGCGGCTGCCGCTTCGACGGCTGGATGGAGCATCTGGAACCCGAGCGCTGGTACCAGGCCATTGAAGCCGCCGGCCTTGACCTCGACTGGTACATCCACCGCCAGCGCGACCCCGACGAACCCCTGCCCTGGGACCTCGTCGACATCTTCGTCAGCAAGCGCATGCTGCAGCGCGAATACCAGCGCGCCCTCGCCGACGCTGCCACGGAACCGGCCACCGCGGCCTAGCTCTACGGTCCTTCGCCCTCGGATTTCCGACAGTAGAATCTATTGACTGCGGGCGGCAGCCGATCCGCTGGTCTCCGGCGTCTCATTCGAGTGCGCGGAGAACTATCCCAAACCGAGGAATCGCCTATGTCGCCCGAGTTGATTGGAATCCTTGCTGTAGGCGCCGCCGTGATAGCCGTCGTCGTCGCCGTCTGGCGTGACGTGCGCACGGACGTTCGGCACCTGACCACCCGCGTCGACAACCTGACGGAGCGCGTCGCTCGAATCGAAGGCGTAATCGAAGGCGTGCTGGCCAGGCGCACCCAGCCGCCTTCCTAGACTCCTCGTCGACTGAAGCACCCGCTCCTGGCCGGAGACTATCCCCGCGCCGGCTCGCTCATCTCCTCGCGCGCCTGCGCCACCAGCGCCGGCAGGTGGTCGTCATTCGCCATCCGCTGTTCCAGGTGCACCATCCGCTCTGGCCCCGCCGTCCTGACCATCGCGTCGCCGTAGGCGCTCTCGGCCCAGAACCGCACCAGTGAGGCGATGTCGTTGCGCAGGGTGTCCAGGTCCTCGTCGTCGAAGCGCTCCGACACATTGATTGTGAACATGCGCCGCCGCGTCCCGCCCCCGTACGAGGCATGCTTCAGGTCCTGGTTGAACATGATCAGGTCGCCCGGCTGCGTCTCCAGCGCCACCGCCGGCACTTCGGGACCTGGGACGCCGAACGCCTCCTCCGTCTGGTCAACCCGGCTGGTGCTCATCAGTTTGTGCAGCGCGTTCGCATATCCGTCGCGCCGGTGGTGGCTGCCCGGAATCACCCGAAGGCAGCCGGACTCCGCCGTCACCGGGTCCAGGTAGAACGCGAACTTCAAGAACCGGTACTTCGTTCGCGCAAACCCGTCCGAGTGCCAGCGCGTGTCGCCCACATAGAAGTTCCCGTCGCTGGACTCGTAGTTGTAGTCGTCTCCCAGCAGCGCCGAGGCCACGCCATTGATTCGCGGGTCGTCGATCAGCCCGCTTAGGTACTCGCTCTGGTCAATGAACGGCACGAACGCCGACCGCTGCTTGTGGTCATGCTCTCTTCCCTCGTGCCCGCCCCCACGCTCCGCCCAGACCCGCTCGAACTCCTCGCTGATCGCTTCCGCCTCGTCCGCAAACGCCCCGGGAAAGCTCAAATACCCAAACGTCTCGAAAAACCGAACCTGCTGCTCCGAAAGCCCCATGCCACTGACCTGCCGCATCTGAGGGGTGCCGCGGTCAGTGTAGGCCCGCCCCGACAGCGCGGAGCGAGGGGGTCCGTTATCAGCCCACCGGCGGCAGCCGGTACTCGATCAGCGTCGGGCACCGCCGCGCCAGTCCCCGCTCCACGGCCGCCCCCAGCGCCTCCGGCGTATCAACGCCCTCGGCCGCCGCCCCGAACGACTTTCCAAACGCCACGAAGTCCGGGTTGTGCAGGCGCACGTCCACCGTTCGGCCGCCGAACGTGCGCCGGAAATGCCCGTCAATGGCCGCGTACGACGAGTCGTTGAATACCACCGCAACCACCGGCAGCTGTTCTCGCACGGCCGTGGCCAACTCCTCCGCCGTGAACAGGAATCCCCCGTCACCGCTCAGCGACAGCACCGGCCGTTCAGGGCACGCCACTTGCGCCCCGATCGCCGCCGGCAGGCTGAAGCCCAGCGTCCCGAAGTAGATCGGAAACATGTACGACCGCGGCTGGTCCACCGGAAACAGCCCGGCCGAGCGGTAGCTGGTCATCGTCATGTCGTTGACCAGCACGCCGTTGTCCGGCAACACCCGCCGCAGCTCGTCCAGGATGGCTGCCGACCTCGGGTCATCCGCGGCGTCCTGCCGATTGCCGCGGCGCGCCAGCATTCCCAACGCAATGTCGGGCGCGTCCGGCGGCGGCTCATCCGGCAGCGCCTCCAGCAGCTCGCTCACCGCCGCCGCGGCGTCGGCCTGGATCGACACTGCGTTCTCCCGGTGCCGGCCCAGCTCCGCCGCCGACCGATCGATCTGAATCAGGGTGTCGGGCAGCGGCATCTGGTCGTCGTCCGTTACTCGCGCCCCCAGGCGGCACCCCACAACCAGCGCGAGATCGCGCGTGCGCAACAGTTCGTACAGGCCCTCGTCCAGCCGGTGCTTGCAGCCCAGCGAGAGCGGATGCGACTCGGGGAACGCCCCTTTGCCCGTGTGCGCCGTCAGCACCGGCGCCTGCAGCCGCTCCGCCAGCGCCTCGACTTCCGATCCCGCGTCCATCGCCCCGCTGCCCAGGAAAATCAGTGGCGCATCCGCGCTAGCCAGCAACTCCGCTGCTCGATCCACTGCCTCCGAATCAGGTGCGGCTACCGTCGCCGCCTCCGCCTTCACCAACTCCACGTCCGCCGTCTCCGTCAACAATTCCAGCGGAATCTCTATGCTCGCCGGGCCCGGCCGATCCGTCGTAATCGCGTCCATGGCTCGGGTCACCGCGCCTGGAATCTCTGGCACCCTCTCCACCAACTCGTGGTGCCCCACCAGAGCCCGCAGAACGCCCGACTGGTCCCGCAGCTCATGCAACTCGCCAGCCTCGGGCAGGCGGGAAGCTGGACCTAGAGCTGTAGCGATGTGCAACACCGGCGACGACTCCGCGTAGGCCTCGCCCAACCCGGTAGCCGCGTTGGTGATGCCGGGTCCCGTGATGGTCGCCACGCAAGCCACCCGGCCCGAGGCCCGCGCGTACCCGTCCGCCATGAACGCCGCGCCCTGTTCGTGCCGCGTGATCACCACCCGCATGTCCGGCGCGTCCAGCAACGGGTCGTATAGCCCGCCGTTATGCACGCCGGGGATCCCGAACAACGTCGTCACGCCCGCCTGGCGCATCGCCGCCACCAGGGCCTGCCCACCCGTCATCTGCGGCATCGGCGCCGGCTCCCGCGTCTGCTTTCGGGCGCTACCGCAGCGCCGCCTGCCAGCCTAACCAAAGTCCCGCCGGCACCTCGGCCCGCCCGTAGAATCCACCACCGCCTGGGCGCAGGTCCCAGCCAATCGTTCATGAACCCCGGCGCTCCTACCTCCGACACCATCGCCGCCATCGCCACCCCGATGGGAAGCGGCGGCATCGGTGTCGTGCGCATGAGCGGCCCCGAGTCCCTCTGGATCGCCCGCCGCGTCACCCGCCGCTCCCGTGATCCCAAGCCCCGCTACGCCCACCTGGTGCGGGTCTACGATGGCAACAACGAACTGATCGACCAAGCTCTCCTGCTGTTCATGCCCGGTCCCCGCTCCTACACCGGCGAGGACGTCGCCGAACTCAGCTGCCACGGCGGTCCCGTCGCTCTCCGGCGCGTGCTTGACAGCATCCTTGCCGCCGGTGCCCGCCCCGCCGGCCCCGGCGAATTCACCCTCCGCGCCTTTCTCAACGGCCGTCTCGACCTCGCCCAGGCCGAAGCCGTCGCCGACCTGGTCGCCGCCCCCACGCCGGCCGCCCTCGCCGTCGCCGCCAATCAGTTGGCCGGACGCCTCTCCGATGCCGTCGGCGACATGCGCGCCGCCTGCCTTGACCTCTTGGCCCAGATGGAGGCCGAAGTCGACTTCGATGAGGACGAAGTCCCCGCCATGGACCGCGCCGTTGTCGCCACCACCCTCCATTCGCTTCACCAACGCCTCGAAGACGCCCTGGCCTCGGCGGGCCGCGGCATCGTGCAGCGCCACGGCGTCCGCGTCGCCCTCGTCGGCAGTCCGAACGTCGGCAAGTCGTCCCTCATGAACGCCTTGCTCAGCACCGACCGCGCCATCGTCACCGAGATTCCCGGCACCACCCGCGACGTCCTGGAAGAGTCCTTCGACCTCGACGGCGTCCCCATCGTCCTCAACGACACCGCCGGCCTGCGCGAAACCCACGACCCCGTCGAAACCCTGGGCGTCGAACGCAGTTCCCGCGCCCTCGAAGGATCGGACGCCGCGGTCTTGGTGTTGGATGCCAGCCGCCCGCTCCTGCGCAACGACGAATCCGCTGCCGCGCTCGTGCGTCAGGCCGCCAAACCCACCATCGTCGCGCTCAACAAGCGAGACCTTCCGCACGCGGTCCGGGCCGACGATGTCCGCGACCTCGCCCCAGGCGCGCCCATCGTCCGCACCGCCGCCATCCGCGAGGACGTCAGCGAGCTACGCCAGGCCCTCCGCCACGTCATCGGCCTCGTCGGCGGCGACGGCGGCCTCGCCCTGGTGGCCAGCGTCCGCCATCAGGAGGCCCTCACTCGCGCCCGCGACGAACTCGCGGGCGCCCGCCGTGCCGTGGCCGACGACGAACCGTCCGACTTCATCAGCATCGGCGTCCGCGGCGCGGTCGACGCCCTCGGCGAAATCACCGGCGAATCCGCCACCGAGGACCTCCTCGACGTCATCTTCTCCAAGTTCTGCATCGGCAAGTGAGGCCCCACGCCTCCGTCTAGTCACTGCTAAGCGTCACCGAACCGGACGGGCCGTGGTACATGAGTCTGAATCGCCGAAGAAAATGTCGGCCGAGCAGTGCGCGGTGAGGTTGACCGCCAGCGGCTAAGTGAACACCGGCGAACTGACCGTGAATGACCCACTCAAGGTCGGGGATACAGATCTGCGCCAGGTACATGTCCGCCCGATAGACACCGCCGACGCCCGCAATCGACTGGTGCCCAACCGCTGGCAGGTTCAGGCGGGCTGCCAGGACGGAGTCAATACAACTGAGTGCTGATCCCGTGTCCACGAGGGCGGGATGCCGATCCGCAGGGATGTAGGGCGCGCGGTCGGCGTCAAGCCGATACGTGGAGTCGTAGCCGATCTGTACTTCCAATGTCGGCCCGAGGCTGAACAAATCGTCCCATCGGCTGAACCCGAAGTCAGTTGATGGCACGGGCCTCCTGATATGCCGCCGGCGTCCATCGATTCAACGGCTTTGCGCCTACCTGACGTAGCAGGAACGGTCCGCTTCCAAAGCGCTGAACCCCCGCGCAGGCGGCATCCTCAAAGTCCTCATACGCCCCAATCAGCTGCTCGTCGTGCACGACCACCCACTTCCCCATGTGCTCGCGCTCCAGGTGGCTCTCCATGCGCTCGTACGCCGCGATCTCCAGGGTGATCTCAGCCATGCCGGCTCCACGTCGTGCTGACACGACAGTTATAACCCACGCCACCAACCGGGTGCACAAGAGAACTGGCTAAGGCCACCGAAGCTACGTTGGCGCCTTGCCCGCATTCCTCGAACCATCCGCCGTCAACTGTCTGGGGACAGCAATTGCCCCCAGCGCCGCCACCGCCGCCGCCAGCACCCAGAACATTGCTGCCAATTCCGGCAGAAAGTACGTGTGGTCCACGAGGCCATGCGTCAGCGCCGCCGCCATAGCCCCCGCCAATCCGAAGGCCAGCGGATCGGAGCCGCCGGCGCCATCCCGTCGAATCCGCCGCCAGTCCCGCCAGAACAGCACCAGCACCGCGATTAGCGCCAGCAGTCCAATCAGACCCATCGACACCCAGGCGTCCAATACCAGGTTGTGCGGGTGCGAGATGTTCGGCTCCCGCCACGCCTCCGGCCGCATGTACTCCCGGTAATGCGTCAGGAAATTATCCGGACCCACCCCAAACAGCCAGTTGTCGCGCCCCATCCGCCAGGCGCTGTCCCAGATGGCCAGTCGCGACACCGCCCCGCTGTCCCCGATGCGTAGCAGCTGACCGATCCGCTCAACGCCCGTGACCAGCACGACTGCCACCAACGCCGCCAGCGAAATGGCCGCTGCACCCAGGCGGCGCCTGAATCCGATCTGCGCCCACAGCGGCCGCGCCGCCACCGCCAGTCCAACTAGCGCCCCCAGCCACGCGCCCCGGCTCCACGTCAGGACCAGCACGACCAGCAACACGGCGAGCGCCAGCAGCCAGAACCCGCGTGTGCTCGCCATCCGCCCCCAGCTCCAACAACACCGACCGCTGACCAGCGTGTTCGAGCCTGCGGCCAGCGCCAGGGCCAACGCCACCGGCGCCGCCCGCTCCAGCACCAGCGCCAGGTTGTTGGGCGACCCGAACGTGCCCCGCACACGCGGTGGAAACACCTCGGTCACCACCGCGCCAAACGGAATCAGCGCCAGTGCAACCAGAGCCGCCAGCGCCACCCCCGTCACCAGCGCCGCCAGCAATCGGCGCACATCGCTACGGTCGCGCAAGACCGAAGCCAGCACCACGAAAAAGGCCGCCGGTTCCAGGATCACTGTGCGCAGGTCGCGCAGCGAAAACTTCGGATAGTCGGCCAGCACCGCTGCCACAATTCCAGCCACCGCGAATACGGCTACTGCCGCCAGCCATCGAACCTGCGGCAGGCGTGGCGGCCCGCTCCACAGCGCGCGCACCATCCACGCGGCCACCACCGCCAGGATCAGGACTTCACCCACCGGCCGGTCAAACACCCCGGTCCGCCCAATCACACCCACAAACGGTATGGCCGCCGCCGCCACCAGCGCCGCGTCCCGCAGTCGCGCCACGGCCAGCACACCAATACCAATCGCCAGCAGCACCCGGATCAACGTCCACGCGGAGATCACCCCGCCCCCCGGCAGCACCGCGTACAGCACCGCCGCCACCGCCAGCACCAGTTCGCCCAGGCGCAGCGGGCCGACCCGCCGGTCCGTCCAGGTCCATGAAAGCCAGGCCAACATCCGCCGCGGGCTGCGCCGCGATCGCGCCGTCCACAACGCCAGCGCCCCAACCGCGGCCCACATCCCGCCCAGCGCCAGCCACGGCCACATCAGCCGCGCATTCCCAACCAGCAGCCCGTCCACGATCACCAGGCCCCCGCTCGACGCCGGGTTCGACTCGGCCAACACCGTCAGTTCCAGCGTGTGCGTCCCGGCCGGCAGGCGCGTCGCAATTGGGATCCGCGCCAGCGGCTCCACGCCTGGCGCATACAGGTCCAGGATCGCCTCGCCCGCTGGATTCCGTGGGAGCGCGTCCGCCAGCGCGTCCTGCCCGTCAATCCGCGCCAGCACCCGCCCCATGTCCGGACCCCGCCGCGTCAGCAGCCCCACATCCGTGCCGTCAAACCGGAATCTCACCGTCGCGCCGGCGACCCCCGTCTGTCGGTGCAGGGTCAACGACGCCAGGTCGCTGGGCACCCGTGGCCACGGCCCCTCATAGCTCACCGCCGCGTGGGTCTCCTGGTGCAATCCAGCCCCTGCCGCCGCCGGTCCGCCAAAGATCGCCCGCACCGCCTCGAGATTGGGCCGCGGCGTGAAGTCCTTGTCCATCAGCCGGAAATACGGCGTCGGATTCCGCGCGTCCAGGTCCTCCGGCCAGCGCGAGGCCCAGATCACGATGGTCGGCATCCAGGGCCACTGCTCGCGCGCCCGCTGGATCCCGTCCACCGTCCAGGCCGCCTGCACCTCAATCGGATGGTTGCCCCAGATGCCCGGATCCCCGGTCCAGCCGACCGGCAGCGACATCCACCCGTACTCCGTCGCCCACACCGGCGTCTGCGCGTCGCCAAACTCCAGCATCACCTCGCGCCACAGCACGGCCCGCGGAAAGTTCACCCGCTGATCGTCGATGCGAACGTCCCGCGGTCCCGTCCACAGCCCATAGGACATGCTGGCGGCGATGTCGAAGTCGCCCTTCGCGCCCAGCAGATACAACTGGCGCAGGAACAGCAGGTCGCTGAGGTTCTCGGGACCCGTCTCGATCGTCGGCGCCAGCCCCGCCAGCACAATCCGCGCCTCAGGATCCGCCTCCCGAATCGCCCCGCCCACCGCCCGCAACATCGCCAGGTACTCGGCCGGATTCGGTGGGCGCCCGCCCCATTCGCCGAACAGGTTGGGCTCGTTCCAGACCTGGTAGTACCGCACCTTGCCCCGATATCGCGCCGCCAGTTCCCCGGCAAAACGCGCAAACTCCGCGTTGTCGGCCGGCGGCGCCTGCATCCACGGGTTGGCCCGCGGATCGAAACCCGGCGTGGCCCAGGCAGGCGCGCGGTCCAGCCGTGCCAGGATCTCGATCCCCGCATCCCGCCCCGCCTCCACAATGTGGTCGTACTTGACCCACGCGTCCTCGCCAAGATCGGGGCGCTCGTCCGGGTCCAGCGGTTCGAACTCCGCCCAATTGAACTCCTGCCGGATCAGTCCCACGCCGGCCTGACGCAGCACCTCCAGTTCCCGCCGGACCTTCGCGGCATCCGGCTCTCGGTGCAGAAAGGTGTTGGCGCCGATGGCTGGCGTATCCGCGTCGCGGATCTCGCCCAGTGTCGCCGTGCCGTACGTCACTCCCCGGTCAACCAGATACGTGAGGCCCGCGACTCCGGCCGTGACCACGGCAGCTACGGCCACAGCTGCAATCAGAAACCAGCCGCGCCGCGGTCGCCGTAGGTGTCTCAGGTTCGTCCTAGGGAAATGATGCGCCGGTCGCGGCGCGTTGCACGGCCCGGTAGACGAGCCGCGGGGTGAAGTCCGGTTCCACCATCCGGAAGTAGTACTCGCTCTCGTCCGGTTGTAGCGCCGTCAGGGGTTTGCGGAAGAACCACAGATTGAACACGCCCGCCCACGGCCAGTGGGTCAGGGCGTACCGCACGCCTTCCACCGTCCATTCGGCCTGCGTCTCCTCCGACACCCGTCGCCACACCAGCTTGGCTGGATTCATGTCCGCTGGTGAAGCGTTCCACCCATATTCGTTGAACCAGACGGGCTTGTTGCGCAAGCCAAACTCCACCATCAGCTCTCGCACAAACTCCACACGCCGGAAATTCAGCACGTCCGGATCGGGCGGCGATTCCGGCGGATGCTCCAGACCGAAGGCATTCGCCGCCTGTACGTCCAGGTCGTCGCCGGCCCCGGCCTCATAGAGCCGCCGCAGATAGCTCACCTCATCCATGGCCCGCGGACTGTTCTCCAACGTGGCGGCCATGGGAGCGGCGATCACCACGTTGTCGTCGTCCACGCTCTTTATGGCCATACTCGCCACGCGGAGCAGCCTGGCATAGGCCTCAGGCTGCGGCGGCGCACCACCCCACTCGTGCGCCAGGTTCGGCTCGTTCCAGATCTGATAATGGCGCACGCGACCGCGGTAGCGCTCGGCAAACGCGGCCAGAAAGCGCCCGTAATCCACGTAGTTCGTCGGGGGCGTTGTTGGATGGTCTCTATTCACCCGCGCCCAGGCCGGCGCGCGATCGATCCTCACAATGATGTCCAGGCCCGCGTCGTCCGCCAGGTCCACGATCTCGTCGTACTTGTCCCAGGTCGAGCGACGGGCCGTCGCGTCAAAATACTGCCCCCGCGCCGGCGTCTCGATATCGGCCCACGGCGCGTGCTGCTTGATCCAGCGAATGCCGGCTTCTCGAACCATCGCCAGCGTTTCCCGGCGTTTCCAGGTTTCAACCTCAAGGTCCAGAAAGGTGTTGACGCCCCAGGGCCACACATTGGCCAGCGCGATAGGGCTGGACTGCAAGCGGCGCACCGTCGGATCGCCGCACGCCGTCAGCGCGGCCAGCGCGGCCGCGCCGGCGCCGCCGCCCAGCAGCGCTCGACGCCCGAAAACCCGCCTCACGTCAGGTCCGCCTCCAGTTCAAGTCCGAGCCCCACCAGGTAGTCCCGCGAAATCTGCACGCTGGCCGATGGGTCCCGGCCCGGCTGATCGTGGCCCACCGCCAGCCAGCCGTCGAAGCCGCGCTCCCGCAAGAGCTCAACCACGCCCTCCACGTCCACGTCGCCCTGTCCCAACTCCAGGAACCCGCCAGCCTCCCAGAATTCTTCCAGCGATCCCTTCGCCCAGATGTGCTGTTCGTGCAGGTCCGCATCCAGATCCTTCAAGGTCACGTAGACAATGCGTTCGAAATACTGGCGCACAAATGCAAGCGGATCGACCCCCGCATAGGCCAGATACCCAATGTCCGGTGCCAGCCGCAGGTTCTCCGGGTCGGTCATGGCCACCAACTGGTCCATCTCGTCACCGGTCTCCAGGTAAGAGCCGAGCTGATTCCGGAACAGGAGCGGCAGCTCGAAATCTCGCTGCGTCAGATACGCCGCCTGCGTCAATGAGTCCGCCAGCTGCGTCCACTGGTAATCCAATAACCCGTCCTGGCGTTGCGTTGTGACGTGACCGGCGGTCAGCATCCGTTCCGGAACCGGACGCGACGACGTGATCAGGAATCGCGCCCCGATGTCCGCGTAGAACTCGCAGGCCCGCTGCAATTGGTCGAACTCGATGTCGCGGTACATCTCCGCGAACCAGTTGGCGAAAAAGCGGCCGGCCGTCACCTCAAGCCCGGCGTCGGCCAGCACCCGCCGGGCCATCGGCCCAGCGCCCGCCAAATCGCCTACGCCCTCAATTCCCGCGTACCCCGCATCGCGTGCCTGCTCCGCAACCTGCGCAAATGGGGTCCCGCCCCAGATGGTGGCGGTAACGGCAACGCGCACTTACGCCTCGTCGGACGACGTCCGGACGGCGCGCCCGGTCAGCTTCTCCTGTGGCAGCACCTTCACCGGCGCCCCGCTCGCGGTCGTCGATGGTTCGCTGGTCGCAGGCTCGGCGGCAGCCTTCGGGATTGGTTCCGCCGGGGCCGGGGGGGAGTCGCTCGCGGCTTCGGGCACATCGGCTGCGCCAGCGGCGCCTCCCGCCTCGGCGTCCGGTCGACTTGACGATCGTCGCCGCGGACGCCGGCGCGGCGGCGGCTCCAGCCGAGGCCGCGCGTTGCCCCGCTCCGTTGGCAACTCACGCCGGCGTTCACCGGCCGCGGCCACGGATGCCAGTAGGCTTGCAAACTCAACAACGCTGTCCGCCGCTTCCACCAGCATTGGCGGCGCCAGATCGCGGCTGGTCACCACTTCAACTCGCACGCCGCGGCGCTGCACGGCCTCGATCAGCGTGGCGAAATCCGCGTCCGTGGTCACCAGGCTCAACTCGTCCACGTGGGGCGCAAGCTCCAGGGCGTCCACCGCAATATCCACGCCCAGGCTCGCTCGGCGCACGCCATCGGCGCGGCGCCGCAGCGGCTTCGCGATCACCTTGAACCCTTCCGCGGCCAGGCTGGCCAGCCGCTGCTCGGAATCCGGGTGGTCGTCATCCCGCGCGCCGTAGGCCGCCGCCCGCACCAGCCGGCGCTTCGTGGCCAGTCGTTCCAGCAACTGCCCGTGCGCAACGCGCACGCCGTGATGACTCGACATCACATCCAGCGACGCCAAGTCGAGGAACAACGCCAGTCGGGGCGAGACTTCCATTGGCCGTGCTCCCTCACACATGGGCGAACGTCGCAAAATGATAGTGGACGCGGCAGTTCGGCCCCGCCGGCCCGCGCTAGCGCCGCCTGCGTGCCCGCAGCGTGTCCACCACCTCCGCCGCGTCTACGGTCCCAAGCACACGACCGTCCTCTACCACGAAAAACAGTTGCCGATCGGTCTCATACGCCTTGTCGATCACCACGCTCAGCAGGTCGTCCGGCGCCACCACCGCCATGCCATCCACCGGACGTGCGATGTCGCGCAGGCGCGTGTCAACCCGTTCTTCCAGCGGGACGTCACGCACGTCGTCACCCTCCAGCATCCCGATCAACTCCCCGGCGGCGTCCACCACCGGCCGCAGGCTAAAGCGATCGTGGTACAGCCCACGCTCGATGAACTCTTGCACCGTCCCGTCCGACGGCACCGCCCCGGACTCTGGACGCAGCAGATCGCGGATGCGAAATCGCTGCAGTTGCCGCCTCAGAACCGCGTGCCGGTACCCGCTGCGCGCGGCGGACCATAGAAACCAGCCGATAACAGCCGTCCAAATTGATTGCATCGCCCCGCCCAAAACCAGGAACTGGATCAGGCCAAAGGCGATCAACGCCGCGCCCAAGGCCGAACCCACAAAGCTGGCCACCCGCGTGCCTCGCACCACATCGCCGCTAACCGCCCACACGATCGACCGCAAGATGCGCCCGCCGTCAAGCGGAAACCCGGGCAGTAGATTGAACACCGCCAGCGCCAGGTTCATCTCGCCCAGCCAGCGGACCGTAACGCTGGGGATCGACGTCGCCGGCAGCTGATCCGCCAGCAGCAGCCCCAGGCCGCCGAGTGCGGCGCTCGCCAGCGGGCCCACCACCGTGATGTAAAACTCCTGGCCGGGCCGCTCGGGTTCTCGCTCCATCTCGGCCAGCCCGCCAAAGATGAAGAGCCGGATGCTGTGGACCGGAATGCCGGAGCGCACGGCCGCCACGGTGTGCGCGGCCTCGTGCGCCACGATGGAGGCAAAGAACAGCAAGCTCGTCGCCACGCCCGCCGCCCAGATTGCGGGCCACGTCGCGTCCGGTGGTACGCCCGCCGCCACGCTGGCCTCGATCAACCGCCGCGGGATTAACCAGGTCGCCGTCGTCCACGTGACGAACGCAAAAATGATCAGCCAGCTGGCATCAATGTTGAAGTCGGTGCCGCCAATTCCGAACAACCGCCACTGACCAAAGGGCAGGCGCCTACGGCCGCCCGGCTCCGTCGGCGCCCCGCCTGGATCCTGCAGTGGCCTAGCCTCCGCCCCCGCCACCTAGGGCTGGTGCGATCAACGACACGATCAGCATCAGCACCGCCAGCAAAGCCAAAATCGACCAGACGCCCGACAGCGTGATCCAGCGCCGCGGGTTGAACCGCCGCGTTCGCCGGGCCTCCTCCGCTCGAGCCCGTCGTCGCGCCCGCCGGCGACGCCGTGCGCTCATCGCTGCGCCACCGCGCGCATCACACCCGCGCCGCCGCGCGCTTGGACGTTCGCGACCGGGGCGTGGACTTCATGTGCAGACTCGTGGCCGATGACAGGTCGAACCAATCGTTCGCCGCCACCCGCAGGTCCTCCGACATCGCATCCGCGAACGAATACGCCTCAACCCGCAGCCCGTGCTCGCGCAGGTAATCCACCATCGGCACGTAGTCCCCGTCGCCCGACACCAGCGCCACCACGTCCATCGTCGGCAGCCGCCGGATCACATCCATCACCAGCACAATATCCAGGTCCGCCTTCCGCGTGCCGTCGGCAAACACCTTGATCGACTTCGTGACGATGTCATACCCCTTCTCCCACACCGGCGACACCGACCGCTGGTGCTCCAGCCGTCCGGCAAAGTCCGCGTAGATCGGACAATACGCCCGCGCGTGGATCAGCCGCCGGTCCGCCGTCACCTCGTCCAGCAACTTCTTGAAATCGATCCGAATCGGATCGTCCGGGTCCCGGTCGCTCACGTTCGCCGTATCCACAAACACGCCCAGCCGCAGCTGCGGCCCGGTGTTCGCCGTCGCCCCCTGGTCGCGCAACGCCCCCGCCATCCGCGTCAACTCGCGCGCTGAATTCGCCAGTGCCCGTTCCCCCGGCCGCTCTTTGGAGATGACGTCCTTCAACTCGTCCACCAGCATCCGCAGGTCCTGACCGTCGGACGACACCTCATCGCCCATGTCCAGCTCAATGTCTTCGGGAATAGCCGATACGCGCCGCATTACTTGTCGCTCTTTCGCTTGGAACCCGAGGCCGCCGCCTTGCGCGGTCCTCGCGTGCCCGTGCCGTTCTTGCCCTGGTTCTCATCCGCCAGGTCCTGCAACCGGCGATCGATCTCTACCTGCCGCGCTTCCTCGCGCTTCTCGCATTCTTCGCGCCGCCGCTTGATCTCCGCCGCGTCCGGCGCAATCGACTCTAGCGCCTCCCAGATGGCCCCAATCCGGTCCGTATTCCCCCGGATCTCCAGGTTCGAATTGAACGCCACCTCCGTCATCTCTTCGATGAATTCGACCAGCCGCTTCTCCAGCGCCTCAACCTGGTTCCGTGTCTGAAACAGCGACGTATCCAGTTTCTTGTCGCCGCGCTTGTACTGCCGTTCCGTCTCCACCACCTGCTTTCGCAACTCGCCAAAGTTCTCCCGCAACGCGTTCAGGTTGCGCGCGATCATCCGGTGATGCGTCAGATGCGAGACCGTCTTGTCCGTGTTCGTCTTGGCGGCCGCTTCGGTCCCGTTGGCCGATGTCGCCGCCGTATCTGTTGACGCGCGTCGGCTACGCCGTGCGCGCGAGCTCCTCGATGCCATGAGTTAGGGCTTGCTCCATTTCGTTGGTGTTCAGGTTTCGTCCAATCACGTCGACGTACAGCGGCGCCGGTCCGAACGCGCGGACCTCCCAGGCGCCCAGCACCACATCGACCAGCGCGCAGCCCGCCGCGTCGGGCACAAACCCCTTCGCGCGAACCACCTCGCCGTAAACGCCCGCAGCCAGGTCGCCCACAAACGTGTCGACCCGCTCGGCGGGCAATCCGCTGGTGTCCAGCACCAGCCGTTCCAGGCCGCTCGCGGCCAAATCGTCATGCGGAGTATGCGCGTCAAAGTCAACGTCGTCGCCAGGTCCCGCCCTGCGCGCGCGCCCCTGCCGGACGGCGGCCAGCAACAGGTCGGAATCGACATCGCAATACACGGTATCCACAATCGCGGCCCCGGGATTCAGGCTCCGCGCCCACGCCCGCGCGTCCCGGCACTCCCCGGCACTCGCCGCGTCCGTCTTATTCACCACGACCAGGTCCGCGTGCCGCACCTGATTCGGGAAAAATTCGCCCAGGTGATCCCGCACCAGCGCATACCGCGTCGCGTCCAGCACCGTGATCACCGAGTCCACCTGCACAATCGACCGCACCGCGGGACTCGCGAACACGTGCGCCAACGTGTCCGGCGAGGCCAGGCCCGTCGGTTCGATCACCAGCCGGTCGGGTTGGACGGTTCGGTGAATCTCATCCAGCGCCACCATCAAATCGCCCCGCACCTCGCAGCACACGCAACCGCCCACCAGTTGCCGCACCGTCAGGTCGTCCGAGGCCAGCACCACCTGGTCCACGCCCTCGATCCCAAACTCATTCACCAGCAGCGCCGTCGATTCCAGCGCGGCCAGCCGCGGAACCAGCGAACGCAACAACGTCGTCTTCCCGGCCCCCAGAAACCCATACACGATGGTCGCCCTCACCGCGGTTCGGCTCCTTCGCCGGCGCCAAGCCATCCAGGCCGTGTACTCCGTCCGTCTGCGCCCACTCGCGGCAGACGAGACGTCCGAGCAGTGTTTTGGGGTACGCGCCCCAATCCGTCCAGTATCGCACGCAGGCAACGGCCAGCCGGGTCGATGTCTAAACCTCTTCCATGTCCCGCCAGTTCGCCCCCGCCTTCGCGTCCACCGCCAGCGGCACCCGCAGCGGAACCGCGTTCGTCATCAGCTTCCGCGCCACCCCCGCAAAGTCGTCCAGCTCCTCCGACGGCAATTCAAACAGCAGGTCGTCATGCACCTGCAGCAACATCCGCGCCGCGAACCCCTGCTCGCGGATCGCCCGGTCCAGCTTCACCATCGCCACCTTCATGATGTCCGCCGTCGTCCCCTGGATCGGCATGTTGATCGCCATCCGCTCCGCCGCCGCCCGCTCGTGGAATGCCCGCGAATTCAACTCCGGCAAGTACCGCCGCCGCTGAAACAGCGTCTCCACGTACCCCCGCTCATGCGCCAGCGCGATCGTCGAGTCCATGTACCCCTTCACGCCCGGATACGTCGCGAAGTACGTCTCGATGAACGCCGCCGCCTCCCGCCGCGAAAACTCCGTCCGTGACGCCAGCCCCTGCGCGCTGATTCCGTACACGATCCCGAAGTTCGTCGTCTTCGCCAGCCGCCGCATGTCCTCCGTCACCTCGTCCAGCGACACCTCGTGCAGGCTGGCGGCGGTAGCGGCGTGAATGTCGTACCCGTTGGCGAACGCTTGGCACATCGCCGCGTCCTCGCTGATGTGCGCCAACACCCGCAGGTCGATCTGCGAATAGTCGATCGCCAGCAACGCCCACCCCTCGCGCCCGGCCACGAACGCCCGCCGGATCTCCCGTCCCCGAGCCGTCCGGATCGGAATGTTCTGCAGGTTCGGATTCGCCGACGACAGCCGTCCCGTCGCCGTCCCAGCCTGGTTGAACGTCGTATGCAGCCGCCCCGTCGACGGATGCGCCAGGTCCGGTAGCGTGTCAATGTACGTTGACTTCAGCTTGCTCAACTCCCGGTACTCCAGCACCCGCCGCACGATCGGGTTGTCATCGACCAAACCTTCCAGCACCCCGCTCGCCGTCGAGTACCCGGTCTTCGTCTTCCGCCCCGCCGGCAATCCCAATTCCTCGAACAGCACCGTCCCCAGCTGCTTGGGCGAGTTGATGTTGAACTCATGCCCGGCGTCCGCGTAGACCCCCGACTGCAACTCAGCGATCTCGTCCGCCATCTCCCGCGACAACTCCCCCAGCGCCCCCGCGTCCAGCCTGATCCCGCGCCGCTCCATCTCGCTCAGCACCAGCGCCAGCGGCATCTCCACGTCGTGCAACAGTTCCGTCAGCTTCAGGTCGTCGATCTCCGCGTCCATCTCCTCCGCCAGCCCCAGCGCCAGCGCCGCCCGCAGCGCCGCCGGCGCCGCCACGTCCTTTGGATCCGGCCGCATCAACCCGCCCGCCACCTGCGCATCTGGCAGCGCCGGTTCGACCTCCAGCCCCTTCCGTCTGAACACCAGGTCGTCCAGCGTCCGCGGAATCGCGCTCGGCGTCGCCACATACGCCGACAGCAGCAGGTCCGCCTCCACGCCCCGCAGCGCTACCTCCCGCGACGCCAGGGCGCTATGCAGCTCCTTCGAGTCAAACGCCGCCTTCGCCGCCTCTCCGTCCTCCAGCCAGCCCCGCAACTCGTCCAGCGGATCGGCCGCTTCATCCAGGCTCACGTAGGCAGTCTCGTCGTCCCACGCCAGCCCCAGCCCCAGCAACTCCTCGCTCCACGACGCCCCCCGCGTATACGGATACACCGCCACCCGCGCCGCGCCCGCCAGTTGCCCCACGAGCGCCGAGGCGCCCTCGGCATCCGTCACCACCGCCGGCTCAACCTCCAGCGCCTCCGCTTCCTCGCGCGCCGAGGTGTCCAGGAACCCCATCCGCTCCACCACGTTGCGGAACTGCAACTCCCGCATCAGCCCCTGCACCGCATCCACGTCCGCCTGCCACAGCCGAGCCCGGTCCTGGTCGAACTCCACCGGCACGTCGCACACGATCGTCGCCAGTCGCCGCGACAGGTACGCCACCTCTTCCTGCCCCTCCAGCCGCCGCCGGATCGCCGGCCGGATGTCCTCCAGGTGCGCGTAGATGTCGTCGATATCCACGTAGTCCTTCAGCAGAGTCGAAGCCGTCTTCTCCCCCACCCCCTTCACGCCCGGAATGTTGTCCGAGCTATCGCCCACCAGGCCCTTGAAATCCACCACCTGCGACGCCTTGATCCCCCACCGGTCCGCGATCGCCGCCTCGTCGTAAACCAGCGGCTGCCCGGTCCGCGGATTCGTACTCAGCACCCGCACGTGCGGCGTCACCAGCTGCAGCGCGTCCCGGTCCCCGGTGATCAGCCACACGTCAAACCCGTCCGCCTCCGCCTGCCGGGCCAGCGTGCCCAGCACGTCGTCGGCCTCGTACGGCTCCAGGTCGTAGATGGGAATCCCCAACACCTCGAGCAGCTCCCGAATCCGCCCGAACTGCGCGACCAGCATGTCGTCGGGCGCTTCCCGGTGGGCCTTGTACGGCTCGTAGATCTCGTCCCGAAACGTCGGACCCGGCAGGTCAAACGCCGCCGCCGCGTGATCCGGCGCCAATTCCTCGACCACCCGCAGCAGGATGTTCGTAAAGCCGAAGACCGCGTTCGTCGGCTCGCCGCTGGAGGTGGCGAAGTGGCGCGGCACCGCGTGGTAGGCGCGATGAATCAACGACATCGCGTCCAGGATCACCAGGCGGGGGCGCTCGGAAGCGTCCATACTGATCAGTCTACGCGGCCCCGAAACGCTGCCTGGTGCAAGACCGTTCCCCAACCCGGTCCAGCCGCTCCTGGACCCGCTCGCTGGCCGGCCAGATCGCCATCCTGGCCGCCGTCCCTACCGCCGCCGTCTTGCTCGCCGTCGCCGTCCTCACCCTCTTTCTCAACCAGCACTCGCGCCTCGAAACCCTGCTCCAGGCCGAAGCCGACCGCGCCCGCGCCCTCGCCACCCCCATCGAACGCGCCCTCACCGACACCCTCCGCGCCAATAGCCGCTCAACGTCCCCTACACCGTCCAACCTGTTCCTCCAGCGCACCACCGGCGCCAGCCTCACCCAACAGCTCGACGAAGTCCTCCGAGCCCCAGCCGCCACAGCCCTCCAACAAGCCCGCGCCACCGGTTCCCTCGCCCTCTCCAACGTCGTCCAGACCTCCAACGGCCAATCGGCCATAGTCGCCGCCGTCCCCGACGGCACCGTCATCCGAGTCGGCGCGATCCGTGTCTCGGCTGAATCCGAAGAGTCGCCCTGGCTCGCATTCCTCCGGGACCTCATCCCCGAAGCCCCCAACGCCACCCTCGGCCTCGTCGACGCCGCCGCCTACGTCGCCTTCCACCAGGACGTCGACCAGCACGGCCTCTCCCTCACCTCCTCCGGCCAACCCGGCGATCCGCTCTTCCAGACCGCCTCCGGCGCCCTCCTCCGCGGTCCCATGGTCGGCACCCAGCGCATCACCGGCTTCGCCCCCCTGGGCGCCACCGGCTGGCGCCTCATCGTCGAACGCCCCTGGAC
>DAOUIX010000045.1:0-41127 GCA_034423235.1 Chloroflexota bacterium
GTGGGCACGGGGCCGGGGCTGCTCACGCCGACGTCGGCGCCGGGCCGCGGCGGCGGGATGCGCTGGCTGGGCACGGCTTCCACCTGGGGGCCGAACAGCAGAAAGCGCAGGATCACGATGCCCACCACCGGCACGGCCAGCGTCCCCAGCAGGCCAATAGCCAGGGCCAGGCGGCTTTCGCGAGCCCAGCGGTCCCAGAAACTCACGGCTCGTCCCGTGGCTGCCACGTTGCCAAGTCACGGTATCGCACGCCGGGCGCGACAGTGGGAATCCATAGACAGTCCGGCGGCCCCGCGCCTACAATTGCGCCACGCCGGCAATGCCTGTCGGCTGTCAGCGCTCCAGCGTCGGAGCGTTGGGACGTTGATCCTCCCGCCCCGTAAGGCAGCGATGCCGCGGGGCGTTTTTCATGTAGCCGGCAGGCCGGGCCGCAGGAGGCGGGTGGGCTGCCAACGCGAGGAGCGGCATCGCAATGTCTGAGCCCTCTCGAGACGATCTCATCCAAGGCGTCATGCGCAAGGCGCGCGACGCCGACTGCCGGATTTTCGACCTCCGGTTCACCGACCTGCCGGGCACCTGGCAGCATTTCTCGCTGCCGATCGACAAGCTCGAGGAAGACCTCTTCGACGACGGCCTCGGTTTCGACGGATCCAGCGTCCGCGGCTTCCAGCAGATCCAGGAAAGCGACATGCTGGTGGTGCCGGACCCGGCCACCGCGTTCGTGGACCCGATTCCCGAGGTTCCGACCCTGGTGATGACCTGCGACATCCAGGACCCGATTACGCGCGAGTCGTACTCCCGCGACCCGCGCAACATCGCGCACAAGGCTGAGCAGCACTTGATCGACAGCGGCATCGCCGACACCAGCTACTGGGGTCCCGAAGCCGAGTTCTTCATCTTCAACAGCGTGCGCTACGACCAGACCGCCAACGCGGGCTACTTCTTCCTGGACAGCGAGGAAGGCGTCTGGAACACGGGCGCGGACGACATGCACGTGGCCAACCTGGGTCACCGCCCGCGCCACAAGATGGGCTACTTCCCGGTCCCGCCAAACGACAAGCTCCAAGACCTGCGCACGCAGATGGTGCTGGCGCTAGGCGAGGTTGGCCTTGACGTCGAGGTTCACCACCACGAGGTCGCCACCGCCGGTCAGGCTGAGATCGACCTGGTCTACGCCCCGCTGGTCAAGTCCGCCGACGGGATCATGCTGTACAAGTACATCGTCAAGAACGTGGCGCAGAAGGCCGGATACACGGTCACCTTCATGCCCAAGCCGATCTTCGGCGACAACGGGTCGGGCATGCACGTCCACCAGAGTCTCTGGAAGGAAGGCACGCCGCTGTTCTACGACGAGAGCGGCTACGCCATGTTGAGCGAGACGGCCCGTCACTACATCGGCGGCCTGCTGCGGCACGCGCCGGCGTTGCTGGCCTTCGCGGCGCCAACCACCAACTCGTACCGGCGCCTGGTGCCCGGGTTCGAGGCGCCCGTGAACCTGGTCTACTCCATGCGAAACCGCAGCGCCTGCATTCGCATTCCGACGTACTCCAGCAGTCCGGCGGCGCGGCGCGTGGAATTTCGCCCGCCCGACCCAACGGCCAACCCGTACCTGGCCTTCTCCGCCATGCTGATGGCGGGGCTGGACGGCATTCGCAACAAGATCGAGCCGCCCGCACCGGCCGACATGGACCTGTACGAGCTGGAACCCGAGGAAGCGGCCAAGATCCAGTCCGTTCCGGGCTCTCTCTACGAGGTGCTGGACGCGCTGGAAGCCGACCACGAATTCCTGTTGGTCGGCGACGTGTTCACCCAGGACGTCATCGACACCTGGCTGGAATACAAGCGCACGCGCGAGGCGGACGAGGTCAACCTGCGACCGCACCCTTACGAGTTCATGCTCTACTACGACGCGTAGCGTCGAGCCTCAGCCTCATCTGCCGCGGCCCCCGGCAACGGGGGTCGCGGGGTTTAACCAGACGGCGGCCGTTGGCGGGTCCGTCCGCGTCTCCGGCGACGACGGCGCCGCCGCGGCTGTGGTCCGGAGGTCTTGGCCTCCTGGCCGGAGGCGGCGTCGGCCTGGCTGGGCGAAGCGGACCTGGTTCTGCGGCTGCGTCGAGGACGCCGCGGCTCGGATTCGGCGCGTTCCGGCGTTTGAGCTTGAGATTGCTGAGGCGGGTCGACAGGCGGCTCGGATTCGTGGCCAGGCGCGACGGCCTGCCCCAGCACGTCCTTCAGTTCGTGCACTCCGCAGGTGTCGCATGCACCGCTGGTGGCGCACCCGCCGCCGCCCTGGGCCTGCTCGGCGGCCAGCTTGTCCTGCACATACCCGTCGTGCTCGTACTGCAGGCAGCACAGCAACCGCCCGCAGGCGCCGGAGATCTTGTCGGGGTTCAGTGGCAGGTTCTGGTCCTTCGCCATTCGCAGCGAGACGGTGTCCAACTCCGACAGGAACGTGGAACAGCAGAGTTCACGGCCGCAGCGGCCCATGCCGGTGCGCATGGCGGCGCGCTCACGCGGGCCCACTTGCCGCAGTTCCACGCGCGTGCGGAACCGGGCCGCCATCTCGGCCACGAGCTCGCCCAATTCAAGCCGCGCCTCGCGCGACGAGAAGTGCAGGGTCAGGGTGGCGCCGTCAAAGGTGTATTCCGCCTTTACCGCCTGCATCGGCAGCCGGTTCGTCATGATGGCCCTGGCAAAGGCACGCTCCGCTTCGACTTCCTCTTTGCGGTAGTTCGTCATGCTGACCAGATCGTCGTCCGTGGCCTGGCGGACGATTGGCTTGAGTTCGCCGCGCAGGTCGTCCAGGTTCACCTTCGTGGACGGCATGACCACGCGGGCGGCGGTGAGCCCGCGTGGCGTCTCCACGATCGCGTAGTCGCCAACTGCCAGATCGGCGTCGCCCGGGTCGTAGTAGTAGAGCCGTCCGGCGCGTCGAAAGCGGATGCCAATGGCGCTGGTGGCCCTGGCGGGGGCATCAGCGGCGACCACGACCACCTCCTTGTGCGTCGCTCGGCTCGGACTCCGGCCGCAGGGCCAAGTCCTCCAGCGCAAGCCGCGGTGAGACATTGGCGATTAACGCGCGCTGCGTTTCGCGCAGACGGGTCAACCGTCCCACGGCGCTGGCCAAGGCTGCCCGACGCTCGGCCGGAGCGCCGGGCGGATGGCCCCGCATCGCCGAGCGCAGTGTATGCGACTGTTCCTCTTCGACCGTGCCCAGCCAGGCCAAGGCCTCGTTGGTCTGCGCCACCATGCGGCCACGTGGCAGCAGGCCGTCTGTCGCGCGGAAGCGCGCCGGCACCGGCGCCTGCTCGAAAGCCGCGGCTTCCTCGCGGGAGGTTCGGTAGGTCTCCCAGGCCGCGGGCTCACGGGCCATGCGGATCGCCCAGCCGGGTCGGCCACGCGCGGCTTGGGCGATCTGGCCCACCGTGTCCGCCGACAACGGGAAGTGCGCGGCCAGGTGGGCCGCAATTTCGGCCGCGGGAACGGGACCCAGTTCTATGACCCGACAACGGGACACGATTGTTGGCAGCACGTCCGCCGGCCGTGGGGCGAGCAGGATCAGGATGGCGTGCGCGCCCGGCTCCTCCAACGTCTTGAGCAGCGCGTTGGCCGCCAGCACGTTGATTTCGTGCGCCGCGTCGATGATGCCGATGCGCATGGACTGGGTGGCCGGCGTCCGGTACAGCCCCGCGCCCCACTCGCGCACGCCGTCGATCACGATATCCCGTGCGTGGTCGGCTCGCCTCAGAACGTGCAAGTCGTTGTAGGCAGTGAGCACGAACCGCACGTCGACGCGCCGGCCGTCCCCGGTCACGAGCTTGTCGGGATCCGGTTCTTCGTTGGGGTGACCCCGCCGTACGGCCGTTCGCCACATGGGGTTGGCGGCGTCCAGGAATTGGTAGGCGTCGGACGTCTCGACCGGTTCGAGTAGACCAGCGCACCAGATCTCCTGCGCCAGCCGGATAGCGAAGGTGCGGCGTCCAACGCCGGGCGGTCCCGTAATCAGGTAGGTCTGGGCGGCCCGGCCCGCCCGCAACGAGCCCTGGACGCCCCGCGCTGCGTGAGCGTTGCCCACAAATCGCCAGTCCATCAGGCGTCAGCCGTCGGGACGGTCACGATGTCGTTAATTGGGATGTGCAGTTGCAGCGTCTGAACCAGTTCGAAGGTCTCGGGACTGTAGATCGCCACGGTGCCCTGATCGGCGCTGCCGACGATCAGGGACCCGCTGGCGGGGTCCAACGCAACAGCGCGCGGGGACTTGGCCACGGGCAACAGAAAGCGCATGTCCAGGGTCTCGGCGTCCAGGCCGGTCACGGTGTCAGCCCAGAGGTTGGCCGCAAAGACGGTGGCGGTGCGTTCGTCCACGGCCAGGCGGTTCACCCCTTCCTCAAGGACGCGCGTCTGCCGCACCGCCAGCGTCTCCGGATCCAGCCGACTTACGCTGCCATCGCGCAGGCTGGCCACGAACAGTCGACCGGCTGCATCGCGAATCAGGGCCTCGGGCCACGAGGGCACTACGGCCCGCGCTTCTTCCTCGCCGGTCTCGACGTTGAAGCGAGACACGGACGAGAACGGCCGGTTGGCCAGATAGACGGTTTTCCCGTCGCCGGTCGGCACGATGTCGCCGACGCCGGCGGGAACCTCCCAATCGTGAATGACCTGGCGGGATTCCGGGTCCAGCACGAAGAGGTGTCCGCGATCGAGGTCGGAGCCGGTGACGTAGACGCGTCCGTTCGTCGGTTCTACGGCGATGTCAGCGGCCACCAGTGCGGTGGCCGGGGCGCGGCTGGTACCCGCAAGCGGCGCCAGCCGGAATAGCGCCCCAACGCCGCCGGCCGAACCGGGCTCGCCCGATCCCCGGCTCGGCTCGCCTGACCACAGGCTCTGCTCGGGTCGAGGCTCCGGACGGACCACCACGCGGGCGGTGGAAATCACGTTGGGTTTGATCTGGACGGACGTGCGCTCGCCCAGCGGCTGGAAATAGCCGTCGGCGGTCACCAGGACCTCGTATTGGCTCCCGCTGATCAGGTCGGGCACGCGGATGCGACCTTCCGCATCGGTCCGCACCGACCTGACGAACACGCGCGTGCCGCGGACGTTCCAGAACAGGCGGACGAAGGCGTTGACGACTGGGTTTTCCCGGGTATCGACCACGCGCACTTCGAGCGTGAAGGTAAGGGGAATCGGCAACTCCACGCTGCCCGTCTCGGCGTCGATCACCTCGACGTGTGTTGCCACCTCATCCACCGTGAAGGCTCGTCCGCGGTCGGGATCGGGCGCGATGGCCCAGGCCGCCGGCAGAGGGTTGGCCGCCGCCGGGGAGAGCGGGACGAGCGAGGGCAGATCGATAACCGCCATGCTGGATTCGGCCGTCACGTCAACCATGGGGACACCGCCCGCCACGATTCGGCTGGACAAGCCCTGCGGCATCTGGAACCGCACGGTGGACGGCTCGGTTTCCGTCACGGCGATCCCACGCGATCTCAGCACCTGGTAACCCGGTACGCGGGCGCGCACGTCGTAGCCGCTGCCAGGGGCCAGACCCGTGAAGGAGGCGGTGCCGTCCGCCGCAATGGGCAGGATGGCCAGCACGTCGCCGCGTAAGCCGAGAAGGTCAACGAAGCCGCTGGTCAGCGGCGCTTCTCCTGCTTCATCAACGATTGTCACCTCGATGACCCCGGGTCCGGCGATCACATCGAAGTCGGTCTCCGATGCGCCGGCGAACTCGCCACCACGGTATCTGGCGTTCGCCTGGAAGCTGATGGTGGACTGGGCCGTGAGCGGCAGGGTGGTGGGGAGTTGCGTTTCGACCGTGAACGTACCCGCGCGCGAGGCGATGACCTCGCCCACGTAGACGGCGGGCGAGGTTGCCTGCGTGGTGTCGATCCGCCCGTCGGCCGTGAGCGTGGGACGGCCCGAGGCCACGATCATCTCCACGCGAATGAGCGTTCGCGGCACCCAGTCGACGCCGCGGATGGTGATGTCCGAGCCGGCGGCGCCGCTGGGCGGTTCGATGCGCAGTTCGGGGCCGTGATCTTCGGCCAGCGGGAAGTCGCCGGTGATCGACGACCCGTACAGACCCAGCGCCAGGATCACCAGCACGGGGATCAGCATGATGGTCCCGACGATGGCGGCGATTGTTAGCGCGCGGCTGGTGGACATAAAACCTGTTCGCGGTTCCTACGATTCAAGGGTTCGACGGAACCAGTGCCTGTCGCCGCACGCTGCCCGGTAGGCGTGCGCCCGACGCCCCGCCGTTGCCTGAATTGTAGTCGGTTCGCGTTTCGCCGCCGGGCGGCGCCTCAGGCCAGTTGGCCGTGTGTGCCCCGCGGCCCGCGCGGCAGGCCGCGGGACGTGTCGGTGCTCCCTCGGGTCAGTCGGACGAAGACTCGCCGCCTGGCCAAGCTGGCCAACTGGCGAAGGTGCCGGCCTTGCGGCCGGAGTACGCGATGGCCAGCGCGCCGCGGGCTTCATCGCCAATGCCGACCAGCATGCCGTTGGCCCGGCCGCCGGCGCTTATGGCAATGATGCCGCTGGCGTTGTCTCCCGAGATGGCAATGATGCCGCTGGCGTTCCCGGCGCTGATGGCAACGACGCCGATGGCGTTGCCGAGGCCGATCGCGACGATTCCGACCGCGACGAGGGGGCTCAGGGCCACGGATCCAAGACCGACGATGTAGGCGAACGAGACTGTCTGATCAACGACGACCCAGTCCATGTCAACGACGCCGACGATTCCCAGAATGGTGACGATGATGCTGGCGAGTAGCGTGGCCAGGGTGGCCAAACCGGCTATACCTCGGAATGCCTGACCCATCCCCGACTGTGCCGTGTCCGACATAGTTGCGCCTCCTTGCGCACGAGCCTACGCGGGTGGCGGCGAGGTCTACAACTACGCGGCCCGAGCTAGGAAACAGCCGGATCGGCGGGGCACGATGATCCGGCCACCCGGTTCAGCGGCGGCGGCGGCAAGGTCGCGCAGGTGTGGTCGCAGCCGGGCCGCCAGGTCGGCGGCGGCGTCCGGATCATCGTGTGCGCGAGAACCGCGGAGGTGCAGCCCGTTCACATAGAGCTTGAGAAGCACGTCGACCGAAGGGAACGCCAGCGCCTCGTCGCGGGTGCGCACGTCGACGACTTCAAACGCGGCTGAGAGCGCCCGCCCGCCGTTTTCGAGCGTGAAACGGCCGCGCGCCGACGGCTCGGCCGCCCGCTTGGCCTGATCGGTCAGGCCGGCTCGCCGGCAGGCCTCCACGTGCCAGTTGAGCAGGCGCCGGCCTGAGGATTCGCTGTCCGCGCCGACGAGCAGAACGCCCCTGGGGGCCAGCACACGGCGTAACTCATCCACGGCGCGTGGAATGGCCCTGGTGGACGGCAGCACGTGGCCGGCGGTGGCAAGGTCAAACTGACCTGAGGCCAGCGGCAGTGACTCAATGCTGGCGCAGATTCCGTCCGCTGCGTGCCGCGTGCGTGTGACCGCAGCCGCTGCTGGCTGTAGGTCCAGGGCCACGATCCAGGCGCCCGGGGCGGCCTGTGCACGCAGGGCCTGCGTCATCCACCCTTCACCGCAGCCCACGTCCAGGGCGGCGTAGACGCGGTGCGCGTCAATGTGGCTGAGCTGCCATTCGTGGAACCCGGTGTGTTGGGTTGCCGGTCGTCCGGCAGTCTCTCGAACCGTCATCCGACTGGTATGTCCAGGTTTGGGCGCAGCCGGCGGTGCGCGTCGCGAGCCAACTGCTCGCGCTCGTGGTCGCGCCGGCGCCGATACGCCACGAGGAGGTTACGGCAGATACGCGCGGCGATCTCCTGTGGGCTGACAGCGGTCAAGTGCTCGCGCCGCAAGGTGAAGCCGTGTGCTCGCACGATATCCGCGCAGTCGGCCTCGCCGAGCAGCCGGCCACGATTGAATGGGTCCAGGTACGGACGATCGGTGGAGCTGGGATGGCGGAGCACGAAGTGTGCGGGCAGTCCCACGCCTTCCAGTGGTATCCCAACCCGTCCGGCCACCGCCAGATAGACGACTGACAGCGTGATGGGCAGGCCGACCCGACGCTCGATGACGCGGTCCAGCAGGCTGTTGGCGGGGTTCGGGTAGTCGGCGCGAGCGCCGTCGAACCCGCACCCTTCGTACAGGTGGGCGGCCAGCGCTGGGAGCGCGATGGTCGGGTTCGAATCGCGCGTGGGCTCCGGGGCCTGAGCCGCAAGGTCATCCAGGGCCTGGTTGACTCCCATGGGATCAATGGCCGGGTTCAGCACTCGGGTCACCAGCAGCGCGCCGGTTTCGGCCAGGCCCGCTGGTTCGACGGAGGCGAAGCGCTCCAGTGCCTCAAGCGCGTTGGTCCGGTGGATGGCGGCCAGCGCTTCGGCAATACGGTCCGCGTGCGGGACCGTGGGTCTGGCCGACTCGAGAGCGGCGATCGCTCTGTCGCCGGCTCTGGCGAGGTGCGGGATAACGCGCGCGCGAATTTCGGGGTCGTCGTCCGCCAGGAGATCCACCATGGCCCACACATCCCGCTGGCCGGGCGACGGGGGCTGGCCGACGGTCATGCGCTCCGGAGGCGAGTCAGGGCTGTTGCGGTGACGCGCGGTACCTGCATGCTGGTTTGATTCTGTCACGAACGTGGAGACGCTGGCGGATCCGGGGGCCGACCAATGACAGCCCAGCGAGCTTGGGGCAGTATGAACGGCGTGTCGCTCCGGGTTGGGGGAAAGGCAATGGACGCTACGTGGCGCCTGCGTGCGGGCCCAGGCACGGCGACCGCTGGCCGGTCCGGCCCGAGTCAAATGCCAGACCTAAGCGCCCGAGCGCAGGCGCGCTTGCGTGTCAGCCGCCGGTTCGGGCAGCGGTAGAGGTGTGAGTCGGCGCATGGCCAACCTGCAACAGGATGAGCGGCAAGTGGACGTGCAAGGACTCTGGAAAGTATTTGGCAACAGGCCGGAGCGCGCCGTGGATCCCGCCTACAGCTCGAAGTCTCGAAGTGAAATTCAGGACGAACTTGGGCTCGTCGTCGCCCTGCGCGATGTGACATTTGGCGTTGACCGGGGACAGATATTTGTGGTGATGGGACTTTCGGGCAGCGGCAAGTCGACGCTGGTGCGCGCGCTGATCAGGCTGGTGGAGCCAACCCGGGGCAGCATACACATCGATGGCGAGGACGTTTTGTCCTATACGTCGAGCCAATTGATGCAATTCCGTCGTCAGAAGATCGCGATGGTGTTTCAGAACTATGGGCTGCTCCCGCACCGTTCCGTGCTCGATAACGTAGCTCTTGGACTAGAGATACGAGGGATTGACAAAGAAACACGCTACCAAATGGCTTCGGAAAGCATAGAGACCGTGGGCCTCGGCGGCTGGGAAGACTATCGCCCGAGCGAGATGAGCGGGGGTATGCAGCAGCGCGTCGGACTGGCGAGGGCCCTGGCGGTCAACCCAGAAATGCTGCTTATGGACGAGCCATTCAGCGGACTTGATCCGCTCATACGTCGGGAACTACAAGACGAGCTTATCTCGCTGCAAACGAAGCTAAACAAGACCATTGTATTCATTACCCATGACTTGAATGAAGCTCTAAAGATTGGCGATCGCATTGCGGTTATGCGGGATGGGGAGATCATTCAGGAGGGTTCGCCGGAGGAGATCGTAACGCTGCCGACCGACGAATACGTAACGGAGTTCGTGCAGGATGTTTCGCGGGCCAAGGTGATTCAGGCCAGGGCCATTATGCAGGAGTCCGAAGCGGTGGTGTACGAACGGCAGGGTCCACGTGCGGCGCTCCACGTCATGGACAGCCATAGTCTGGAGGCGCTGTTCCTGATCGGACGCGATTTCACGCTGCGGGGTGTGCTCACGAGAGACCGAGTTATGACGCTCGTCGACGAGCGGCGACGCTCGCTCGAAGGTGTGGAAGTGGATCCGGCGACGACAACGACGCCGGACGCTTTCATCGACGACCTTATTCCGATCGCGGCGCAGACCGGCCATCCGATCGCCGTGGTTGATGACACGCGAGCGTTGCTGGGGGAGATTCGGCGCGGGGCGTTGCTCGCCGGTATGGCCGAGGGCAGGCAGGAGACGTAGATATGGCTGGAGTTGACAGCGCGCCGCCCAGGGAGCGGACTTCGCCGCACCGTCGACTTGACGTTGTTCGGCACAACTTCACATGGCTGGCCGGGCTCGCAGTCGTTGGCGTGGTGTTGCTGGTCAGCTTGCTGCTGTGGGGCACGGAAATGGCGTTTCCAACGACGGTATCCAGCTCCGAAGTTCCGACCTCCGGGGGCGGATCCATCACGCTGGACCGCACCGTGCGCGAAGTCACGAGCGGCGCCATTGACGCGACGGTAAAGCAGATAACCCAGAGTGGCAGCTGGCTGTTCGACGGACTGAGCACGGCCGTGGACGCTGTGCTGATATTGATTGAGAACGGGCTGCGGTGGGTGCCTTGGCCAGCTATCGTGAGCGGTCTTGCGCTCCTCTCCTTTGCCGCAGGAGGCTGGCGGCTGCTGGGGTTCACGGTAGCCGCCTTGTTATTTGTCGGCTTTATGGGCCTTTGGGAGAACATGATCGACACCATTGCGCTCATGGTGGTGGCGGTGGCGATTGCCGTATTGAGCGGCCTTCCGCTGGGCGTGCTGGCCTCGCGAAGTCAGCTTGCCGACAACCTGATGCGTCCCGTACTGGATGCGATGCAGACCATGCCCAGTTTTGTCTATCTGCTGCCGGGCATTCTGTTCTTTGGCCTTGGGAAGCCAGCCGGAATTTTCGCCACGATCATCTACGCCGTGCCCCCCGTCATCCGGCTGACGAATCTGGGGATCCGCCAGGTGCCCAGTGAGACAATCGAAGCCGTTCGGTCGTTCGGCGCGTCGCCGCTGCAGATACTCGCGAAAGTTCAGATTCCAATGGCTCTGCCGACAATCATGGCGGGGATCAATCAGACAACCCTGATGGCACTATCCATGGTGACTATCGCCAGCATGGTGGCGGCCGGCGGTCTGGGCGACAATGTGCTGCGAGCGCTCCAGAAGAATCAACCGGGCAACGGGGCGATCGCTGGCCTGTCCATCGTGTTTCTTGCCATCATCATTGACCGCCTGACGCAAGCGGTGTCGCGCAGCCGGCAAGAGATGCTGCGGTCCGTCGGCTGATTGCGAAGGTCGCGCAACGCCTCGGGAGCGGGCCGCGAATTGACCAGCCAAGCTCGACTCGATTTGACAAGGCTGTCATTCCTTGCGAAGCTGAACTTTGGGAGTGCCATGTGCAGTATTGCAACGGCACTAATAACTCAAAGCTGTGATTCTAGCTGCGACAGCCTGATACGGCGGAGGCCCGATCTGGTCGTCCGGCCTGACGTGGAGGGGTGCTATGAAAACTGTGAGCAGGCGCCAGATCATGCGGCTGGGAGTGCTGGGCGTTGCGGGAGGCATAATCGCGGCTGCGTGCGGGGAAACCAAAACCGTTGAAGTTCCGGTCGAAGTTGTGAAGGAAGTTCCAGTCGAGGTTGTGAAGGAAGTTGTGAAGGAAGTTCCAGTCGAGAAAGTCGTTGAGAAGCAGGTTGTGAAGGAAGTTCAGGTCGACCGAGTCGTGACGCAGGAAGTCGTTGTCGAGAAAGTCGTTGAGAAGGTTGTCGAGCCGGCCAAAGAAAGATCGACCCTTGTTTTCAGCGATCTCAACTGGACTAGCGCCCAATTACAGAATCGAATTGCTCAGTACATCGTTGAGAAGGGCTACGGCTATCCGACGGACGTGGTGTTCGGCGCCACCCTTCCCTTGTTCCAAGGCCTGCGTCGCGGTGACAGCCATATCACGATGGAGATCTGGTTGCCTAACCAGGATGAAGCGTGGGAAGAGGCGCTCGCGGCGGGCGAGGTGGTATCCATCGGCGAGAGCCTGGGCAAGGACTGGCAATCCTCGTTCGTTATTCCGGCCTACCTCCAGGAAGAATATCCGGACCTGGATAGCGTGGAGGACTTGAAGGAAGAGAAGTTCAAGGCGTTGTTCCGAACGACGGAAACCGGGGACAAGGCTCGCCTGGTGTCGTGCGTGATCGGTTGGGCCTGTGAAGAGGTGAACGCGGCTCAGATCGAGGCCTATGGTCTCTCCGACCATGTGGAAATCATCAATCCCGGGGACGGCGCAGCGTTGAACGCCGACCTATACGGCGCCTATGAGCGGCGGGAGCCCTGGCTGGGTTACCAATGGGGTACGAATGACCCATCCCTGGTGCTGGATCTGGTGCGGCTCAAAGAGCCCGAGTACAGCGACGAGTGCTGGTTCACCACCAAGGCGTGCGCGTATGAAGACGCTACGATCCTGATCGCGGTGCATCCCGATGTGCTAGGCAACGCGCCGGACGTCGTGGACATGCTGAGGGCCTGGGGCCTGAACATTGAGGTCTATAGCGCCATTGCCCAATGGCAGCGGGAAAACGCGGATGCAAGCACCAATGACGCCGCCCTGTGGTGGCTGAAGAGCAACCCCGGCATCTGGACCGCTTGGGTGACGGCAGACGCCGCGGCCACCATTCAGGCTGCCCTGGACGCCAACGAAGTCCCCGACGGCTGGCCGGAGGAATAGCCCAGCGCGGCGAGGTCCGGTGCGTGTCGAGTGGGCGAGTGGCCGCTCTCTGGACGGCCGTAGGCTAAGCGTGCCAGCGGCGGCGAAGGGAACAGCTTGGGTTATGAGCCAGCAGGCCGACGTTATGTCGAGCGATTTGGTGTAATTTGGCGTTTTTTCCTATAATTGCCGCCTTGTGCCGCTCCGGCACGAGCTTCCGAGCACCCCCTAACCCACACGTCGCGCCTCTGAACACGCGCCTGCGCTGACGATGACCCGCTGGTGCGTGCCGCGCGCGCTCCCCCCGTCAGGACTGAACCACTGTGAGCCGAGCACTTGATCGTTTGCGAAAGGCCTTCGTTCAACCAGACCGCGAATACGCGCCATTGGCGCTGTGGTTTTGGAACGGTCGGCTGCATGAAGCCGAGCTCGGTCGACAGATCAAGGAGTTCGCGGACAAGGGCATCGGCGGCGTGTTCATGCATGCCCGCGAGAGCCTGCAGATCCCGTACTTTGGCGAGCGATGGTGGGACGCGGTCGATTTTGCCGTCCGCAAGGGTCGTGACGCTGGCCTGAAGACCTGGATCTATGACGAATACGCTTGGCCCAGCGGCCCCGCCGGTTCGCCGCGTGCCCGCAACGGGCAGACCGAGTCGGCCGTCCTGTCGCAGGGCACCGAGCATTACGCCAAGACGCTGACGCGCATGATCCACGAGGTTGAAGGTCCTGCCGAGGTGGCCCTGGAAGGCCGCTACCCGACCGGCACCCCCCTGGTTCAGGTCGCCGCCCGTCTCGACGAGGAGGGGGACCTGAATCCCGAGACGTTGCAGGACGTGACCAAGCTCAGCACCTGGTCCTGCCCGGAAGGCGTCTGGCGGGTGCTCAGTTTCTCAGTCCGCACGGTCGATGACCGCATCGACTACCTGCGACCGGCGACCGTCAAGGCGTTCCTGAGCGCCGCCTACGAACGCTACGCCGAGCGCTACACGCCCGCGTTTGGCGACGGCATTCCCGGAGTTTTCTTCGACGAGCCCTACATCACCGCCGAGCCGCTGCCCTGGACCGATGACCTGCCAGACCGCTTCAAGCAGGACAAGGGCTACGACCTGCTCACGTCACTTCCGCTGCTCGTATTGCGGGGCGGCAACAACACCGTGAAGGTGCGCTGCGACTTCTACGACACCGTGGCCACGCTGTATGAGGAAGCCTGGTTCGTCCAGATCGGCGCCTGGTGTCAACGCCGCGGTCTGGAGTGGACCGGTCACACCGAGGAGCACGTGGCGACCCATCCGGCCCGCCAAGGCGATTACTTCCGCGGGCTGCGCCACCTGACCATTCCGGGTACCGACCATCACGGCTTCCGCTACGACCGTCCGCGCAGCGTGCAGGCGGCGGAGGTCAAGCCGGCCGTGTCCGTGGCCGCCATGGAGGGCCGGCCGCGCGTGATGGCCGAGGCGTTCGGCGGTGCCGGCTGGGGCGTGACGCTGGACGAGATTCGGCACGGGGCCAACCTGTTGGCCGCCTACGGCGTCAACATGCAGGTGCTGCACGGGCTGTTCTATTCCATGGCCACGGCCGAAGCCGCCGACGACTGGCCGCCCAGCTTGGGTTACCAGAATCCGTACTGGCCGCACTTCAAGAGTCTTTCCGACTACATCGCCCGCCTGTCGGCGGTGGTGGGGAATTCCAGGGCCGCCTCGACGGTTGCCGTGCTGTACCCCTGGACCAGCATTGCCGCCAATACCGCCGACGGTCGACCCAATGTGCGCGCGCAGGCGATTGCCGAGGCGTACGAAGGTCTTATCGACGGGCTGACCGAGGCCAGCATTGACGTGCAGATCGTGGACGAGCGCTTCATCAGTCACGGCCAGGCGCGCCTGGAGAACGGCCGACTGCGGCAGGGCGCGCTGACGGTCACCAGCCTGATACTGCCGCCAACGCCCGTTATCGGGCCTCAGGCGATGCGTCGTCTCGGCGCGTTCGCCCGGTCGGGCGGCAACTTGATCGCAATGGGCGAGTGTCCGGCCGGCAGCAGTGAGGGCGGTTGGCGACATCGCTCGATCACTCGAGCCATCGGGACCCTCTTTGGCCCAGCCTCCGCCACGCTCGATGGCTCGCCCGTGGGCAAGGGTCGGACCTACCAGGTCGCCGAGGAGCTGCCGGCAGCGCTCGAGCGTCTGACCCAGATCCTGTCGCCGGGAACGACGGTCGAGAGCGAAGCGGACGTCATCGTGGTGCCGCGGCGTCTCGACGGCGCCGAGGTGCTGATGGTGGTCAATCGTTCCGCGACCGACGCGACCGCGACCGTCTTGACCGACGTATCCGGCCGGCCGGAGATCTGGAATCCGGAATCGGGCGATACCGAAACGCTGGCAACCACAAGGTCGCGCGGGCGGCGGCGATTCGCGCTGGACTTACCGCCGCGCGCGGCCCGCATCGTGGTCTTCGACACGTCCGTCCGCGCCGCGCGGAAGCGGGCGGTCGGCGACGTGGCGCGGCAACAGAAGGGTCTGGAATTCAAGACGGACTGGTCCTTTGCGCTGGCGGGTGGAATACCGACCGGCCAGGGATCGATTCGCCAGTTCGAATTGCCGGTGATGCGCGTGGCCAGCTTTTCGTTGGGCGCCGGCCGGCTGGAGCAACTGCGCGATCCGGCCTTCGACCACTCCGAGTGGCCGGAGACCTGGCTGGCGCGGGCTGGCGCCGACACGATCGGCAACTGGCGGGCCAGCTGGATCACGGGCGTTCGTAAGCACGGGGGCTGGGCTGTAAAGAAGACAAGCGACCAGCACCGGCGCCTGCGGTTCCGGCGGACCCTCGAACTGACCGAGCCGCCCATTAAGGCGTGGGCCACGTTTGTGGGCGTAGACCGCGTGACCGTCTACATGAACGGCACACAGCTGGGAGAGTCGGAGGACTGGTCCAGCCCCGTGACGTACAACATCATGCCCTACCTGCGCCCGGGTCAGAACACGATCGTGGCGGACGTGGAGTGCATGTCCGACGACCCGATTTCATTCCTGTTCGAGGGTCAGATCGACCTGCGCTCAGGCGGTTCCATCGTCATCGTGTCCGACGACGGGTGGGACGTGCAGGCGCCACCCACCGAGGTGTGGTCGGGGCTCGGCTACGAGCGCGACACACCACTGGTGACGTGGGAGCGCGGACGCCCGCCCGTGGAACCGTGGCGCCACATTCCGCTGCTCGGCGAGCCGGTGGCTTTTCCCCGAACGCTTGTCTACCGCCAGCGCCTGCCCGTGGGGTGCGTGGGCATTGGGATCCCCAACATCAAGGGCACGCACAAGGTGTACGTGGACGTACGCGAACGCACGCCCGACATTAACGGTATCTACAACATCACGACCGGCCGGACGCTGACCGTCGAGATTGAGGCGGCTGAGTTTTCCAACGGGATCCTGGCGCCGCTGGCCCTGTTTACACGGCCCACGACGATTGCGCTACAGCCGTGGGACAACTTCGGATACGGTTGGTATTCGGGCACTGGCGTCTACGAGCGGAGCTTTGACCTTACGGCCGACCAGGCCAACGCCACGGTGACGCTGGACTTGGGTGACGTGCGCCATCACGCGGAGGTCTTCGTCAACAACCGACGGGTCGACGTCCGGCTTTGGCCGCCCTATCGATTCGATCTGAGCGGCTTCGTACAGACCGGGTCGAACAACCTGCGGGTGCGGGTGAGCAACCTCTACGCCAACGAAATGCGTTGGAAACGGGACGAGTCGAAGATGGGGAACGCTTGGCACCGGTACTGGCACGAGGACAACATCGAAGCCGAATCGCTGGTCTCCGGGCTGCTTGGCCCGGTTCAGTTGCGCGTGGGCTAGCCGCCGCCCGATAAGGCGGCCGCCGGTTGACCAAGACCGGCATAGTTGCGAACGAAGTTGTAGACGCGGCTCTTGTCGAATGAGTCGAGGCGCTCGATGCGGCCCCAGGCCGTGAGCGCCACGGCGGTTTCGGCCGGCAGGTTGGCGTCCGGTTGCACGATCACGTCGTGTCCTTCGAACTCCGCCGCCAACTGGCGCATCTGGGTACTGAGTCCGGCGTCGTTGAAGTGGACGATTACGAATCCGCGCGCGAGGTTCGCGACCTGGATTTCGTCGGCCAAGGTGTCCATGCGGAAACCGTGAGGGGCCACTTGCGCGACGTGCGGGCCGGAGGTTGGCGGATCGGTGGCGTACGGCTCGTGCGGATCGTTTACCGAGTTGAGGATGGTCGCCGCTTGCTGGTCGGTCTCTTCGCCCGGGCCAGGCGGACTGGCCTGGTTCAGACAATACAGGTTGAGCGGGATAAACAACGCCATGACTGCCAGCATGTACAGCCAGAACCCGCGGCCCAGGCCGCCCTTCTGCTGATTGCGCTGCGCACCCTTGCGCTGCTCGCGCCTGTCGGTCTTGCCGGCGCTCGACGCACGGCCGGCGTCGCGTGCGGAGCGGCTCTGGCCGCCGCTGGACTGGCGGCGAGTGCGGCGGCGGCGGCGCGATGCCATAGGGCTGTACCTTCTGACGGCTTGCCGCGAGTATAGGAAAACCAGCCGCGGGTCTCGTTACTATTGCGCGTTCGCGCGCCCACGGCCACCACCGCGTGACTTCTCCACCGTGCGTCTAGCGTCCGCTGGCATTCATGTCGGCCGCCGAGCGGTTCTGGCGGTCGCGGCGCTTGGTCTTCCAGCGCTGCTGACGCGCCAGGCGGGCGCGTTACCCGGCCTGGGCAGCGTCACGGTTCGCCACGTGACTTTCGACGCGGCGCTGGGCCACAACATCGCCGATCTGTCCCTCAATCTTGACGGCATTTGGCATGCCGCCTCGCTGCTGACTTACTACCACGCATCCGGCGGCTTGCGGCGGTGGGGGCACGCGGTCTCCGAACCGCTGATTGAGAACGGCCTGCTGGTCCAGTACTTCCAGCGCGGCGTTATGGAGTGGCCGGGGGAGACCGGCACGAGCGGACCGCGACCACGACTCGTCTGGGACTTCATTGGCGGCGGCCTAGAGGGAAGCCCGGACCTCGGGACGGAAGCCGGCACTACGAACCCGCACGGCGGTACGGTCGTCGGTCCGTTTGGTCATGCGGTGTCGAACACGTCAGTCGAGGGAGAGGCCATCGGGTTTCTGGACGCATTCCAGGCGCTACGCGGCGCCGCGGGCCTTGGGTTTCCCAAGACCGAAGCCCGGCGCGACACGGGCGATCCAGGCACCGTGATCGACCCGACGGCCGAGCCCGGCGCGATCCGGCAGTATTTTCAGGCGGGCGTGCTGGAGTTTGTCTCAGGCCATTCCGAATCGGCGCGGCTGCGGCTGAGCGGCGACGTGGTGCGGAATCGCGCGTACCCCGCCGGCCTGTGGACGCTGATTCGTAGTTTCCGATCCGCAAGCTCGCTGAACGTCGGCGACAGGATTGAGCTGGAGGTGCTGGCACGCCAGCGCGGCGTGCTGGCTGCGAGTACCCCAAGGGCCCCCGCGGGCTTCAGCGTTTCCACCGTGCTCGATACGGCCGATATCGGACTGCCGGTCGCCCTGACCTATGGTCCCGACGAGCGGCTGTACATCTCGATGTCGAACAACGCGATCCTCTCGCACTCCGGCGCGCCGGGCGCCGAGGCACCGGTTGTCTTTGCCCAAGGGCTGGATCCGCTGGGGGTGGACGAGCCGCGCGGGGTGGCCTTCATCGGCGACGCCGCGTACGCCTCGGTGCGACAGAAGATCATCCGCCTGCGCGACACCAGCGGGACGGGCGCGGCGGACGAATCCGTGGAGATCGTGACCGGGCTGCCGGAACGGGCCGAACTGCTGCATCGCAACAATGGGATCGTGGCCGGACCTGACGACTTGCTCTACGTGGCGGTGGGCAGCACGAGCAACTTGGGCGAAGAGCCGGAGACCGAGCTTTCGGGCACGATCCTGCGCATTGCGCCGGACGGGTCGCGCGTGGAGGTGGTGGCGCGTGGCTTCAGAAACCCGTTCGACCTGGCGTTCGCGCCCGACGGGCAGTTGTTCTGCACGGACAACGCGCCGGACGTTCCCGTGCGTTCGGCCGATGACGCGCCGGACGAACTGAACCACGTCATCGAGGGCCGCGACTACGGGCACCCGGACAGCTGGGACGAGGCGCCTGCGGACTCCGCGGTCGAGGGACCCGTGGCCGCGCTACCCGCCCACGCGGCCGCGACCGGCATCACGTTCTTTACCGGCCCACAGGCGGGGGCGTTTGCCGGGGACGCCCTGATTGCGACGTGGGGGCCGGGGCTGGGCCGCAGTTCGTACACCCACAACGTGCTGCGCGTGAGCCTGCAGCCGCAGGGGGAGACCTATACCGGCCAGGTCCACCCGTTTGTTACCGGCCTCGACCGGCCGACGGATGTGGTCATCGCACCCGACGGCGCGGTGGTGATCAGCGACCACGTGGGCAAGCTGATCTACAGGGTTTCGCGTAGTTAGCACGATTCAGGCGAATACAGGATCCACACGGACTGATGTCTACGCCGCGCGGAGAACGGACAGGATCACGGTGGCGGCTGCCAGGTCAGCGCCCGCTCCAGGTTGGCCAGGTAGTCGGCAAACGCGACGCGGCCGGTCGGCGTGGCCTGTACCCATGTACGCGGCTTTGAGTCCACGAACTCCTTGGTCATGACCAGGTAGTCCGCACCTTCCAGTTTTCGCAAGTGCGTGGTCAGGTTACCGCCGGTCAGACCGAGCGTCTTTTGGATAAATCCGTACGCGAGCCGGTCCGTCTCGGACTGAACAACCAGCATGGTCATGATGCGAAGCCGGGTGGACTGGTGGATTGTCTCGTTGAGGACGATGGCCCCGTCGGTCAACGGTTGTCGCTCCAGCGGATCCATGCCGCGCCCAGCGCGACCACGAGCAGCGTTGCGGCAGCCGAGATCACCATCGCGGCCTCGCCTGCGAAGTGGCTGGACAAGAAAAACGGCGTCGCAAAGCCCAGGCCCACGGCCGCAAGCACCGGACGGTGCATGATGCCGAACAGGATGTAGCCCAGGGCCACGATGCCCATGGAGACCCGCGCGATCGTGATCCCCTCGACATCGGCCGTCCACAGGCCGGCCGCTGCTGGAACCGCAAACGCCGCGCTCGTCACCGCCAGCCAGTACAGGAAGACCCGGATCCCCGCGCTGCGAGCCGCGGGACCTGAGGCGTTGGCCTGGCTAGCCCGATGCCCCAGAACGGCGCTGCCCACCATTCCGGCCGCCGCCAGGACGCCCCACACCGGCGCGGGAAACCACGGATTGTCCGCGACGAACGCAGGCACCAGCGTAACGACGGCGTACTGCGCCAGCAGGGCCAGCGCAACGATCGCGCCCCACAGCAGCAGAATCGGCTCCATTCCCGCCACATACATGGAACTCCGCGCCCGGTCCATGGTGGTGTGGATGGCGTTCCAACTATCCTCGGGTGGAATCGCCGAAGCTTCGTGCTCTACGCGCTGCATATCGCGCCTCCCAGCCGCTAGACGGCCATTTGCCACTCGACAGTTTGTTTTGCAAACTAGTTTATAGGGGTAAGGCCGACCGTGCAACGTGCATCGTGCCCAGCGTCTTGATTTTAAAGTCCACCAGCGGCTGCTGTGCGTTACACTTAACGAGATTCGGGCAGTGTGTTTGACGCTGCCCTTCCGCAACGCAACGGCCCGCGCAGGGTCGGCGAGATCGAAAACCACGAATGGTCGTTACCTCTCCCAAGCGCGAACTCGTAGACGAGCTTCGCCTGAACTCCGAAGACACCGGCTCCGCGCCGGTGCAGATCGCGCTGCTCAGCGCGCGAATTGAAGAGCTCACCGAACATCTCAAGCAGCACAGGAAAGACAAGCATTCACGCTACGGACTGCTCAAGATGGTCGGGCGCCGGCGTCGGCTCCTGAAGTACCTCCAGGATCGCGATCCCGAGCGATACCGGCAGGTGATCGATAAGCTCCAGATTCGAGCGCGGCGCTAACGGCGCATGAATACCTGGCGATACGCGGCACGCCGCCTCAGGCGCGGTGAGCACGCACGGATTGACAAGCGGTCCGCTCCGAAGCCGGACCGCTTTTCTCTGTTGTAAACGGCTTCGGAGCAGAACGCCGGGGGAACCTGACGGAAGAGCCAAGAACCGAGGGCGCAACGCAGGTTGCGGGCTCGCTTCTTCGCTCTTCGTCCAGCCCGCCGGCGAGGAGTGACCTGTATGCATACCGTTGAGACTCAATTTGGCGGGCGGCGGCTCTCATTCGAGACCGGCCGTTTCGCCCAGCAGGCGGACGGCGCCGTCCTGGTGACCTACGGCGACGCCGTGATTCTCGGTACCGTCGTGATGTCCGATCGCCTGCGCGAAGGGATCGACTACTTCCCGCTCTCCGTGGACTACGAAGAGCGCAGCTATTCCATCGGCAAGATTCCGGGCAGCGTGTTCCGGCGCGAGGGCCGGCCGCCGCTGGCCGGCATCCTGGCCTCCCGGCTGACCGACCGTCCGTTGCGACCGCTCTTTCCCAAGGGCATGCGCAACGAGGTGCAGATCATCCTGACCGTGCTCTCGCACGACCGCACGGCTGAGACCGACGTGATCGGCACCATCGCCGCGTCCGCCGCGCTGATGATCTCCGGTATCCCGTTCGAAGGGCCGGTGGGCGCGGTGCGCGTGGGGCTGAGCGACGGCGAGTTCACGCTCAACCCGACGATCGAGGAAAACGCCAGCGGGGACCTGGATCTGGTGGTGTCCGGGACCCGTGACGGCGTGGTCATGCTTGAGGCCGGGGCGCGGGAGGTTGACGACGACACGATGATCCAGGCCATTGCCTGGGGGCAGGAGCAGTTGCAGGCCGCCATTGACTTGCAGCTCCAGCTGCGCGATCTCGTCAACCCCGCGCCGCGCGAAGTGAAGATTGAGAAGCTTGACGCCGGCGTGCTTGAGGCGGTGGATTCCCGGTTTGGCGACGCGATCGCCGAGGCCGCGCGCATTACCGACCGCTCGGCCCGTGTCGAGAAGCTGGCCGCGATCGAAGGCCAGGCCGAGGAAGCCTTTGACGGGGAGCACGACGGAGGGGACATCGGCGAGGCCTTCCACGACCTGGAGAGCGCCTACACGCGCCGTGCCATCGTGGACGAAGGTATCCGGCCGGACGGTCGCTCCGACGACGCCCTGCGAGCCTTGTCCGCCGACGTCGGGATCTTGCCGCGGACGCATGGCACCGGCCTGTTCGAGCGCGGTGAAACCCAGGTGCTCTCAATCGTGACCCTGGGCACCCAGCGCGACGAGCAGAAGATCGGCCTCCGCGACCTTGAGGAACTGGCCCAGCCCAAGCGCTACATGCACCACTACAACATGCCGCCCTTCGCCTCCGGCGAGGCAGGCCGACTTGGCTCGCCGCGCCGGCGCGAGATCGGGCATGGCGCCCTCGCCGAGCGTGCGCTGCTGCCGGTGGTCCCCAGCTACGAGGACTTCCCCTATTCCGTGCGCGTGGTCTCCGAGGTCCTGTCGTCTAACGGCTCGACCTCCATGGCCTCCACCTGCGGCAGCACCCTCGCGCTGCTGGACGCCGGCGTGCCGATCAGCGCCCCGGTGGCCGGCATCTCGATGGGTCTGGTGACGTCCGACAACGGTGACTTCAAGGTGCTGACCGACATCCAGGGCGCGGAAGACCACTTCGGCGACATGGACTTCAAGGTGGCCGGTACCGAGAAGGGCATCACCGCGATCCAGCTCGACATCAAGGTCAAGCACCTGACGCCTGAAATCGTGGAACTGGCGGTGCGGCGAGGACGTGACGCCCGGATGAAGATCCTGGAGGTGATGGGCGGCGCCCTGTCCGAACCTCGCTCGGAGGTGGGCGAGTTCGCGCCCAAGATCATGCGAACCCAGATCAATCCCGAGAACATCGGCTCGGTTATCGGCCCGGGTGGGCGCATGATTCGCCAGCTCGAGGCCGACACCGGCGCGTCGATCGACATCCAGGAAGACGGCACGATCATGGTCGGCTCGCCATCGCGCGAAGGCGCTGAGCAAGCCGTGCAGATGATTCGGGATATGACCGGCGAAATCGACGCCGGACGCACGATGCTCGGCAAGGTGACTCGAATCTTCGGCTTCGGCGCGATGGTCGAGTTCCTGCCCGGCCGCGAAGGCCTGGTTCCCCGCCACGAGTTGGCCGAGGAACCGCCCGGGATGATCGAAGACGTGGTCAACGTCGGCGACGACATCATGGTGATGGTCATCGAGACCGACGACCAGGGCCGGGTCAACCTGTCGCGGCGGGCCGTCCTGATGGGACTCTCGCCGGAGGAGACGCTGGCTTCCGCCGCCCCCGCCCCGCGCGGCGGCGGCCGTGGCGGTCCGCGCCGCGATGGTGGCGGCCGCGACGGTCGTGGTGGCCGCGGACGCTTTGACCGTAATGGCCGCGGCGGCGGCCGTGGCGGCGGTCGCGGACCGAGGCGGCCCCGCTACCGGGACTAGGGGAGCGCTGTAATGGGATCGCCATTGCGAGTCGCCGTATTCGGGGCCTCCGGCCGCGTGGGGCAGACCGTGGTGGATGCCGTGAAGGGCGCGCCCGACATGGACCTCGCGGCCGGCGTCAACCGGATGGATCGGGACGTCGACTTTCCCTGGTTCACCGACGTGGCGACGGCCATCCGCGAGACCCAGCCCGACGTCGCCGTTGATTTCACCGTGGCCGACGCGGCTGCGGAGAACGCCTTGATGGCCATCGGGGCCGGCGTCTCACCCGTTATCGGAACCACGGGGATGTCCCCGGACCAGATCGATGCGATTCGCGCAGCCGCCGAGAGCGAAGGCGTGGGCGCCTTTATCGCGCCAAATTTCGCCATCGGCGCGGTGCTGATGATGGCCATGGCCCAACTGGCGGCCCCGCATCTTGACCACGTCGAGGTAATTGAGCTTCACCACGACCAGAAGATTGACGCCCCCTCGGGCACGGCCGCCCACACGGCCGAACTTATCGCCCAGGCCCGTGGCGGCAAGGCCGCCATCGATGCGCCGACCGAGCGCTTTACGCTCGACGGGGTGCGCGGTGGCGTAAACCATGGCGTGCGCGTGCATAGCGTGCGGCTGCCCGGGTTCGTGGCCCACCAGGAAGTGATCTTTGGGGCGCTCGGTCAGACGCTTACTATTCGACATGACTCCACGAGCCGCGATTCGTTTATGCCCGGCGTGTTGATGGCAGCCCGCCGGGTGCGAGACTTGCCCGGCTTGGTCATAGGCCTTGAGCACCTGCTCTTTGAGGAAAGTGACGACGCATGAGCCGCAGTTTTGGTATCGGGGTTGTTGGCGCCACCGGCGCCGTGGGCCGCGAGTTCCTGAGCGTGATGGAGGAGCGCAACTTCCCGGTTGGTGAGTTGCGCCTGTGGGCTTCCGAGCGCAGTCGCGGCAAGCAAATCGAATTCAACGGCGAGTCCCACACCGTGATGGTTCTGGACGACGACAGCGACTTCTCGGGCCTGGACTTTGTCCTGATCTCGGCGTCCGGCTCCATCAGCCGCGCCGTGGCGCCGAGGGTTGCCGCCGCCGGCGTGATCGCCATCGACGACAGCTCCGCTTTCCGCTACGACGACGACGTGCCGCTGGTGGTTCCCGAGGTGAACGCCGAAGACCTCAAGGATCACAAGGGCATCGTGGCAATTCCGAACTGCTCCACCACGCCGATCGTCCAGGTGCTGGCACCGCTGCATGAGCACAGCTCCGTGCGGCGCGTGATTGCCGATACCTACCAATCGGTGTCTGGCGCCGGTGGCAGTGCCATGGGAGAACTGGCCGAGCAGAGCGCCGCTATGTCCAACGGCGCCGAGTTGGAGCCGGACGTGTTCCCGCATCCGATCGCGTCCAACCTCATCCCCTCCATCGACGATCCGCGCGACGACGGCTACTCGAAGGAGGAGTGGAAGGTCTCGGCCGAGACGCGCAAGATCATGCACATCCCCGAGTTGGCCGTGTCCGCGACCTGCGTGCGCGTGCCGGTATTCCGAGCGCACTCGGCTGCCGTTCACGCCGAATTCAGCGATCCGATTGACGCCGATCTGGCCCGCTCGCTGCTGGAAGACGTGCCGGGCGTCGAGATCGTGGACGACCTGGCCGCCGAGGTCTACCCGATGCCCACGACCGCCGAAGGCAACGACACCACCTGGGTCGGCCGCCTGCGGCAGGACATGTCGCATCCCAACGGCTTGGTCTTCTGGGTCGTCTCCGACAACCTGCGCAAAGGCGCGGCCACCAACTCGCTCCAAATCGCCGAGTCGATGATCGAGCAAGGGCTCGTCTAAGGCGGAGACTCTCCGAGCCGCCATCGCTGGCCAGGGCGTGGTGCCGTCCGGGCTAGGATGGGGCCATGGGGCTGCTGTACTCGATCCAGTCGTGGTGGCGCGCGGTCAAGCGTCCGGCGGACCGCCGTGACGACTATCGGCAGGCGCAGCAGGCGCTGGTGCGGGCGGGCATGTCGCCCGAGGCCTCGCAGGAAGAGCTGGACATCTACCTGGAGGAAATCCGCGCGGCCCGCACGCCGACGCTTGATCTCCTGAAGGCGGGTTTCCTGGCGGGCGCGGGGGTGCTCCTGGCCGCGCTGGCGCTCTTTATCGTGATGATCGTCGCCATGGGAGTTGTCGAACTACTGATTGACCCCGAAGGCAAGGGCAGCCGGGCCGTGGCCGAAGAGCAGATACCACGGGAGCGCGACGACCCGCCGGTGGGGACCCCGGGCGGCGTCATTATTGCCACGGGCATGCTGATATCCGTCCTGTTTGGCGTGATGGGCGCGGGGTTGGCCCTGCTGGAGCGGGCGCGCTTCGAGCGGCAGCGGGCACCATACACCTTTGCCCATCGCCGCCGGGCGCGGCGCATTAACACGCAGCTTGAAATCCTTCTCTGGGTGGCCATGCTGGCCCCGCTGCTGTTGGCGCTGGCCCCATACTTGCGCGAATCGAGCGCGGTGCCCGTGCTCTTCCTGCTGACGCTGGGGCTGTTGCTGTTCCGCTCGCTCTGGCGCTCCGCCTTTCCGGATGTGCTGAAAGCCCTCAGTCCCTACAACGCCGCCGGCCTGGCCTCGCAGATTCTCACCACCGAGGCCGTGATCATCGAACGCCAGGAAGAGGAGTTCTACGGCAAGGGCGTCTGGCGCCGCTGGCACCGCTACTTCAGCCGCCGCGTCAACTGGTAGGGCGATCCGCCAGGGCGCCCACTCGATAGAGGCTGGACGCATGGGAAAGCATCTCCTGGTCGCTAGGTACAATCAACCCCCACAGCACGGCGTATCGCGGCCACTCGTAAGGCTGCGGGCGGAGGCTGTCGCATGTTGACCTTTGGCCGGCTCATTACCGCGGTGATTACCCCGTTCGCCGACGATGGATCGGTGGACTACGACACGTTCGGACGTCTTGTGTCCGGGCTCGTCGACGCCGGCAACGACGCGGTCGTCGTCACCGGCACCACCGGCGAGTCCCCGGTGCTCAGCGACGACGAACGGTTTAATCTCTACCGAGAGGCGCTATCGGCCGTAGGCGACCGCGCCCTGGTGATTGCGGGTACCGGCGGCTACAACACCGCCGAAAGCGTGCACCTGTCGCGCGAAGCCGCCGAAATCGGCGTCCACGGCCTCCTGCAGGTCACCCCCTACTACAACAAGCCCCCCCAGGACGGGCTGGTCCTCCACTTCGAAACCATCGCGGCTGCCACCCCGCTGCCTAACATGCTCTACAACGTGCCGGCCCGCACCAGCCTCAACATGACCGCCGACACCGTGGCGCGCCTGAGCGCCGTGGACAACATCGTGGCCGTCAAGGAGGCCAGCGGGGACTTCGACCAGATCGCCGAGATCGCGCGCACCGCCGAAGACGGCTTTGACATTTACAGCGGCAACGACAGCGACACCTACTTGCTCATGGCATTGGGCGGCGTGGGCGTCGTCAGCGTCCAGTCGCACGTCGTGAGCGGCGAAACCCGGGACATGATTGACGCCTTTGTGGAAGGCGACCTCGAGACGGCACGTCAGAAGCATCTGCACCTGCTGCCGATCGCTCGCGCGCTGTTCCCCGCCGGTTGGCCCAACCCAATCGCCGTCAAGGCGGCCGTGAATCTGAGCGGTTTTTTGGTGGGTGTCCCACGCTCGCCGCTAATCGAATTGCCCGAGGCCATGCAGGACGACCTGAAGACGGTGCTCGACCTGTACGAACTGGACGCCTTCCTCCAGCCCGCCGCGGTGCATGCGTAACGCGTGATTGGACTTCCGACCTTTCCGGATCTGGCGAGTCTCGCGTCGGTGGTTCGGACCTGTGAGCGGTGCGGCTTGCACCATGGTCGAACCAATGCGGTCCCCGGGGAGGGCTCGCCGACGGCGCGTGTCATGTTCATTGGCGAGGGTCCGGGCTTTCATGAAGACCGTCTGGGCCGGCCGTTCGTAGGCCAGGCCGGCCAGTTGCTGGACGAGATGATCCACGGGATTGACATGCGCCGGGCAGACGTGTTTATTGCCAACGTCTTGAAGTGCCGCCCGCCCAATAACCGCGACCCGCTGCCCGACGAGGCGGAGGCCTGCCGACCGTACCTGGACCAGCAGCTTGAATTGATCGGCCCCGATCTCGTCGTGCTGCTGGGGCGCCACGCGCTCAACGCGTTTTTTCCGGACGCACGTATTTCACGAGCACGCGGCGTGGCGCGTCGGCTGAACGGCCGTGTGTACTTGCCCGTTTACCACCCGGCGGCGGCGCTGCGGCAGCTACGCCTTCGCGACATTTTGTCGCAGGACTTCCAGATGATTCCCAAGCTGCTGGCCGACGCCACGACGGTTGAGCCTGATCCACCACCGCCGCCCGATACGCAGCAACTCTCGTTCTTCGGCTAGCGTTCCAAACACCGGAAACCTGCATATGACTGGCAAACCTACAGCCCAACCCGTGCGTGTCGTCTCCATAGGCGGCATTGGCGAAATCGGCAAGAACTGCACGGTGATCGAGTACGGCGACGCAGCCATCGTGCTCGACTGCGGCATTACCTTCCCCGACGCCAACATGCTCGGCGTCGATCTTGTATTGCCAAATTTCAACTACCTGCGCGAAATCCGCCACAAGCTGCGCGCCTTTGTGATCACCCACGGGCACGAGGACCATATTGGCGCGTTGCCCTACGCCCTGCGCGAGTTCGACCTGCCGATCTACGGCTCCAGGCTCACGCTCGGTTTGGTCGGCGTGAAGCTGGAAGAGCCCGGCCTACGCGATCAAGCGGACCTGCGCGAGGTCAAAGCGCGCGAAACGGTCTCCATTGGCCCCTTCCGCTGCCAGTTCTTCGACGTGTGCCACAGCATCCCCGACGCCATGGGCGTGGCCATCCATACGCCGATCGGGACCATCGTCCACACGGGCGACTTCAAGATCGACCACACGCCGGTGGACGGAGTGCCGCTCGACATCCAGACGCTGGGACGGCTGGGGGAGGAGGGCGTGCTGCTGCTGATGTCGGACAGCACCTACGCGGATCAGCCCGGGCACACGCCGTCTGAAGCCGTTATTGCCGAGACGTTCGACCGGGTCTTCAACGACGCGCCGGGCCGGATTATCGTGGCCACCTTCTCGTCGCTGATCTCCCGTGTGCAGCAGGTCGTTGACGCGGCCTACGCCTACGGCCGCCGCGTTTGCTTCGTTGGACGCAGCATGGAGCGCAATGTGCGGGTGGCCCGCGACCTGGGCTATCTGCACGTGCCCGACGACGCGATGGAGGTCGATCCGCGCGACCTGCGGAACTACCCGGCGGACGACCTGGCCATCATCTGCACGGGATCCCAGGGCGAACCTCGGTCCGCGCTGGTGCGGATGGCCAACCGCGACCACCGCTTCATCGACTTGTTGCCTGATGACACGGTGGTGGTTTCGGCCTCGGCCATTCCCGGCAACGAGGAGGCGGTGAATCAGACCATCGACCGACTGGCCCGCCAGGGCGCGAGCGTGCTCTATGAGCGCCTGCTGCCGGTGCACGTTTCGGGGCACGCGGGTCAGGAAGACCTCAAGTTCATGCTCACAGCCCTCCGACCGAAGTTCTTCATGCCGGTCCACGGCGAGTACCGGCACCTGGAGGAGCACCGGCGCATCGCGGAGCGCGTGGGCGTGGACGCCGAGCACGTGCTGGTGGCCGAATCCGGATCGATCATCGAACTGACGGCGAACGACATCAGCGTGGTGGGCGAGACCGACGTGAGCAACGTTTATGTCGACGGGTTGACCGTTGGCGAAGAAAGCGACGCCACGCTGCGGGACCGTCGACACCTGGCTGAAGGCGGCCTGGTGATTACTGTTGTCAACGTGGACCGTCACACTGGTCAATGCTTGACAGAGCCGGATATCATCACAAGGGGATTTGTGTACGCGTCGGATGCCGAGGACGAGCTTCTGGCACGTGCTCGCGACACCGTTCGGTCGGTGGTGGACACCGGCGACCATGCGGACGCATCCCCGGAGCATCTACAAAGGAAGATCCGGAACGCACTCGGGAGGCGTTTGTTCCGGGAGACCCGGCGGCGACCGGTAATTTTGCCGATCGTCACTGAGGTCTAGCTAAGGGGCGGGCTTCGGCTCGCACCGGAGGAGGGCCTCCCGTGGCCACGAGTCGAAAGGCCGCCGCGCTGCCAGCGCGCTCGACGCGGCCCGAGCATTGGGACATTGCCGGTTTTGGCGGCTTCATCGTGGCCGCCTTCGGCCTGTTGTCGTTCGTCGGCCTGATGGTTGACGACGCGTTGGTCGTGACCGGGGCCGCCGCAACCGTGGCCGCCGGGCTGGGCCGCGCCGCGCCCCTGGGTGCATTCGCGGGCGCGTTGATTGGCGCCGCCGTCCTGGTCGCCGGCGCGCGTCGGCAGTCCATCATTGACGTCACTCACTTCGTCGCGGCAGCCGTGTTTGTCGCGGCCCTGGCGGCAATGACCGACCTGGCTGCCGTCGCCGCCAACCAGGGTCAACCGCAAGGCGGCGGTGTCATTGGCGGGCTCATCGGGTCGGCCATACGGGCGGGAATCGGCGATGTCCCGGCGTTTCTGGTTCTTGCGGTGGCCGCGGTTCTAGCTCTGGCCTATGGCCTGGTCGCGTCGCCGTGGGGCACCGAAGCCGTGATGCGCCCCGGGCGGTTCGTCATCCAGGCTATCGGCTTCCTGGGCAGCGGGCTTCTGCGAGTAATCGCCGCCGCCAACGCCCGAGCACGCCCATGGTTCGCTCCGGCGGATCGCGTCGACACCGAAGAGAAACATGCCGGTGCCCAAGAGGTCGTTGGCGACGCGCCGCCCGAGGAAGCGGCTGAAGAGACGCCCGCCTGGGGCCAGCAGCCGCTCATTCGGGTCGCGGACCGCTTGCCCGCCGCTGCCGCGCCCCCGCAGGAGGACGGTCGCTGGCAACTTCCGGGCATTGACATGCTCTTGCCCGCCGAGGATTCGGGCGAGGTTTCGGAAGACGAGATCGTCAGTAAAGCCGCGTCGATCGAAGAGACGCTGGACTCCTTCAAGGTTCAGGTCAGGGTTGCGGAGGCGGTACCGGGGCCGGTGGTGACCCAGTACCTTCTGGAGCCGGGACCCGGTGTCAAGGTGTCGCGCATCACCGCGCTGGCGAACGACCTGGCGCTGAAGCTGGCCGCCCGCAGCGTGCGGATCGAAGCCCCGGTACCTGGGCAGCCCTTCGTGGGACTCGAAACGCCGAACGACAACCCGGCGGTCGTGACCCTGCGCGAGGTAATGGAGAGCCAGGCGTGGGCCGCGTCCGACGCCGACATCAAGGTCGCACTGGGCCAGGACGTGGCCGGTCACGTGCGCGTTGCCGACTTGGCCAAGATGCCGCACGTCCTGATCGCCGGTGCCACGGGGGCCGGCAAGTCGGTATGCCTGACGTCGCTGATCAGCGGGATCATGTTCACTAAGACGCCCGAGGAAATGCAGTTCGTCCTGATCGACCCCAAGATGGTCGAACTGGTGGCGTTCGAGGGCATCCCGCACCTGCGCATGCCCGTGGTCACCGATGTCAACGAAGTCGTGGACGTGCTGACCTGGGTCAGCAACGAAATGGCTCGCCGCTACCGCACCTTCAGCAAGGCCGGGGTGCGCAACCTGGCGGCCTACAACGCCGCGCTGCCCGAAGAGGCCGATGGACCGCTGCCAAATATTGTCGTGGTGATCGACGAGCTGGCCGACTTGATGATGACGGCTCCCGGCGACGTCGAACGCTTGCTGGCGCGTCTGGCGCAGATGGCTCGCGCCACCGGCATCCACCTGGTCATTTCAACCCAGCGGCCCTCAGTCGACGTTATCACCGGCCTGATCAAGGCCAACTTCCCCACCCGCATCTCGTTTATGGTCAGCAGCCAGGCCGACTCCCGCACGGTGCTGGACGCGGCCGGCGCCGAGCGGCTGATCGGACGCGGCGACATGCTCTACGCCCCGCCCGAAGGTGGGAAGGCCCAGCGCATCCAGGGCGTGCGGGTCACTGACGAGGAAGTTCGCGCGGTCGTCCGGCACTGGCGCGAACAGGGCGAACCCGCCCAGGTTTCAAAGCAGGAGCTGCAGCGGACCGAGGAAGACGAGGAGGACGAGGTCTTCGTGGAGGCCACCGAGCTCGTCATACGCCACGACAGCATCACGCCCGACCAGCTGGCGCGGGAACTCGGCATCGGCCGCTCGCTGGCGCTCAAACTCGGTCACCAGTTGGAAGAGGAAGGCTTCGTCGGCCCGCCGCTCCCGCAGTCCCTGCGACGCCCCGTCCTCCAGCGCCAGCCGGCCGACTAGACGGCTGAAGCCATCCGTGGCCCAGGCTGCGCGCAGCCTGGGACGCTACGAGTGCGCGCCGCTTAGCCCGGCACCGCGGCCCGTGCCCGTGCCGTGGAGGCGCCTTCCACCAGCAACCCCGGCAGCCGCACAACCAGATGTTCGCTCGCCCGGCCGTCGGCCGCCGCGGCCAGGTAGGCCACGCCCAGCCTCCCCATCTCCTCTTTCTCGAAGGTCACCGCCGTCATCGGCGGCGTCGTGTGATTGGTAGCGTTCGGCTCGGTCAGTTGGGTGAACGTGGTCCCCAGGAACGAAACGTCGCCCGGAATGGCCACGCCGGCTTCCGTCAGCGTCCGCAGCGCCGCCAGTGCCATGGGCATGTTCTGCACGTAAATCGCGTCCGGCAGATCGCCGCGCGCCAACATGGCCTCGGCCGCCGTGTGTCCGGTCGTCTCGACCTGTGGGCCAAAGTAAAGGTCCGTCTCGTCCAGTGCGTGGCCGGCGGCCGCGGCGGCGTCTCGAAACCCCGCAAATCGAGACCCGTGGTAGGTGTCCGTCCTGGCCGGGTCGCCGGGTAGCACCACCGCCAGGCGCTCGTGCCCCAGGTCCAGCAGGTGCCGCGCGGCCGTGCGCCCGATGTCGTGATTGTCGGGCGCAATGTTCGCGCAGCCGGAAACAACGTGCTCGCACACGACCGACAGTCGCTCGTGTGCTCGCAGAAAGTCTAGGTCCGCGCCCGCGGGCCCAAAGGTCAGCAGCCCGTCAACCTCCGGCGCTCGTGCCGCTGCTGCCGCCAGCGTGCCCTCGGCAAACGTGTGCAGGCTCAGCCCATGCCCACCGCGCGCCGCCGCCAACTGCGCGTGATAGAGCGCCACGCTATAGGCGCCGGAGTTAAACCCCTCGCAATAGAACACCCCGATGTGCGCCATCAGTTCGCCTCCTGCCGAACCTGATTCGGCGCAGTCTACGCAGCTTGGGACCAGCCGCCGCTCTGGTTCGCCGCTTAGCCCACCAACGCGGCGGCCCGCGCGGCTGCGGTCGACGCGCCGGCGACCAGCACTCCCGGCAGCAGCACTTCCAGTCGCCCGCTCGCCCGGCCCTCGGCCGCCGCCGCCAGGTAAGCCACGCCCTGCCGGCCCATCTCCGCTTTCTCAAACGTCACCGCCGTCATCGACGGCATCGTGTGCTCGGTGGCCGCCGGCACATTCAACTGGGCGAAGGTGGTTCCAAGGAAGGAAACGTCGCGGGGAACAGCTACCCCGGCCTCCGTGAGCGTGCGCAGCGCGGCCAGCGCCATCGGCAGGTTCTGCACGTAGATGGCATCCGGCAGATCGCCGCGCGCCAGCATGACCTCGACCGCCGTTTGTCCGGTCGTTTCCGCCTTTTCGCCGAAATAGATGTCGGAGTCGTCCAGCGGATATCCCGCAGCGGCTGCCGTGTCCCGGAATCCGGCAAAGCGGGAGCCGTGATAGCTGTCCAGGTTGGCGGGGTCGCCCGGCAGCACCACGGCCAGGCGCTCGTGCCCCAGGTCCAGCAGATGCCGCGCGGCGGTGCGCCCGATGTCGAAGTTGTCCGGCGCCACATAGGCGCAGCCGGGCACGATGCGCTCGCACACGACCGACGGTCGCGAGTGCCCACGCAGGAACGCAAGGTCGGTCGTTCCCGAGGCGAAGGCCAGCAAGCCGTCAACCTCCGGCGCGCGCTCGGCCGCAGCCGCCAGCGAACCTTCCGGGAACTGGTGAATGCTCATCCCATGCCCGCCGCGCGCTGCCTCCAATTGCGCGTGATAGAGCGCCATGGAATACGCGCCGGGATCGAAGCCCTCGCAATAGAACACCCCGATGTGCGCCATCTGTCATTGCCCCGTCGGACGCGATTCCAATGAAGTTTACGTAGCCTGCCGCAGTGTCGGACGCGCCAGCCACACCACGGCAAACACCGTCGCCACCACAGCCGCGCCGATCAGCGTCGCGGCCTGAATGCCAACCGATTCCGCGATGGACCCGATGACCAGCGCCCCCACCGGCGAAAAGCCGATGAAGGTAATGGTGTTCAGGCTCATCACGCGGCCGTAGTAGGCCTCGGTCGCCTCAAGTTGCAGCATCGTCCGCACGCATGCCGAAAACACGGTAATCAAGAGCCCCACCAGCACCAGCAGCACCAGCGAAAGGCCGAGGGACGTCGAGAGCGCAAACCCCACCAGTGCCACCAGGTACCCCGCCACGGCGATGCCGGCCAGGCGGCCGTTCGCTGGTAGCCAGTTGACGCCCGCCACCACGAATGCCCCGATGACAGAGCCCAGGCCCGGCGCCGCGATTAACCAGCCCAAGCCGGTTACGTCGGCAAACAGCACTTCGCGCGCAAAGACTGGCGCCAACTGCTGAAACGAGCGCCCGAACAGGCTGGCGACAGCCGACACCAGCAGCACCAGCACGATCAATTCGCGGTTGAACGCAAACCGCAGGCCGTCCCGCACGCTCTTCAAGACCGCTTCTCGGGGCCGGGGCCTGAACGGCGGCAGGTTCAGCAGCGCCAGCGCCACGAAAACCGGCAAGGTGCTGGCGGCGTTGATGAACAGCACCCCGGCCGCGCCGATCACGGGGACCAGCAGGCCCGCAATAGCCGGACCCAGCAGGGCCCCGCCAGTAAAGACCACCGCATGCAGCGCAATGGCCTTCCGCAGGTCCTCTCGGGGAACCAACGCGGGCACGATGGCCTGCCGCGTCGGTTGATCGAAGGCGCCGGCGATCGAAGCCAGCATGGCGATAACCGCGAAGTGCCAGACCTGCGCCACGTCGGCGGCAACAATGATCGCGAGCATTAGGCCCAGCAGCGCCTGGCTGACTTGGGTGATCCAGAGCAGCGTGCGGCGGTCCATCCGGTCCGCCACCACGCCGCCAAAAAAGGGCAGCACCACCATGGGGACGCCACGCGCCGCGGCCACCACGCCGACCCAGAAGGCCGAGCGCGTCATCTCGTCGGTCAGCCAGCCGACCACCATGATCTGCATCCAGGTCCCTGAATGCGAAATCACCAGGCCGAACCAGAACAGCGCGAAGTTCCGATGCCGCAGCACGCCCGGCCGCGGGTCGAGGCGGCGCACTGACCACACCCGTCCGATCATCGTTGGCAGCTGATTCGGACTGGGGGCCAGCGGATGCTCATGGGGTCTTGGATGTCCGGTGTCCGGCCTGCGAACCATATCCGCCCGCGACGCAAGGCGTAACGGCGCGACCGTGCGGTTGCCGTCTCACCCGCCTAGCGCCGCCCGAAGAGCTATCGCGGCGCCAAACTGCACTAGAGACCCGCTGGCGGCGCGGGCTGAAAGTCGGGGACGGCCAGCGGGTCATGCAGGAACACCGCCGGCGCGCTGAACGTGTTGTGCACCACCCGCCCGTCCGGGTAGATCTCCAGCCGCTGGCTTCGGTCGCCTTGCGCGAACGTGATTGCCGGTTCGAGTTCTCTGCCGTAGATGACCTCGAACGCCGCAACCAGGGCGGCTTCGCTGGGCCCGTAGACGTTGATCCAGTGGTCGTTTCCGACCCGAACCACCAGCGGATACGACGCGTCCTCGTACTCGAACGCGAGCGCCACGTCGGCGCCATCGCTCGGCGTTGCCAGCCACGCGTCGCGGCTCAAGCTGATTGTCTCGCCGGTTGCCTGACCGTCCTGGTCCAGAATCTTGACGTGGCCCTCCGGCCGCACCTCCCGCGCCGCCTGCGCGAAGCGCGGCGCCAGTGCCGTCGTCAGGTCTGTGGCGTTCCAGTAGACAATCTGAACCTCGTCTGGCAGGGCGTCCAACGTCGCGTCAACGGCCCGGTCCGTCGTCAAGCTCACCACTAGGTCATAGCCGGCCAGCACGTCCGCCGTGGCTCGCTCCGGCGTGATGTAGTCGGCCTGCGGCACGTAGCGCGGCAGCGTATGCCGAATATGCAGACGTTGGCTTTCGAACAGGCCGCTGGCGCCGGCCGGATAGGCATCCACCGCGTCGCCGATGATGACTGCTCGCGGCAGGTCGTCGGACCGCGTTTCGGCAAGCTCGGCCAGTTGCGCCTGTGCCAGTTCGTAGCGCCGCCACTGGTAGGTGTCGTCCGGGAACAGGTGGGAACCTTCCCAAAACTCGTTCCAGCTATAGATGAAGACCAGGCTCGGCTGCGTGTGCGCCGCCAGCCAGGCAGTCTCCTGCAGGTAACGGTTGTCGTCGCGCACGACTCGCAGCAGCCCATCCCGCGCCGCGACGCCGCGGTTATCGAAGATGTAGTTCCAGGTCACCACGTGGCGCCCGAATTGCCACTGCGGCGTATCCACCACGAAGTTGAACGGGGCGTAGTCGTCCGGCCAGCGCTCGAACGCCAGTTCATGGACTCTCGAGGAGGCCGACCAGTCGAAGATCACGTCAACCGCCAGCGCGGCCTCCACACGCCGCACCAGTTCGGTGAAGAACCAGGTCCACGCCTCCGTGTCGTCCAGCGTGTCGGGAAAGCCGTACGCATAAACGATCACCGGGAGTTGGCCGTCGGCGTCGTAGAGCCACATATCCCGCGGAATGTCCCGGTAGAAGGCAATCACCTCGTCCGCGATCTTGCTCACGCTGGCCTCGTCGGCCGCGATGTAGGCGCTGTCGCTCAGGACGGCCTGGCCCCCGGAATTCAGCACTTCCCAGTCGTAGAACAGCCCGATCTTCAGGTCATGGCGACGCAGAGAGTCCAGCACCGTCCGGGTGGGCGTGAGGCTGTCGCCGGTCCGGTACCACTCCCACATCACGCCATCCACGCCCAGGTCGCGGATCAGCCGAAAGTTGGCGTCGTAATAGGCGGGCGATCCGACTTGTTCCCGCGTGATGCCAATCCGCTCCCAACTCAGCCCGTGGGTAAAAAACTCGCTCGGCACGTAGTCGTGGTGCCACCAGTCGAAGAACTGCACGACGCTGACCGGTCGTGCCGGAAAGCCAATGTCCGGGCCGTGCGGCACCGTGGCGCGTCGTGGGACCAGGTCGGTGCTCGTCAGGTAGCCGGAGATGTCGATCCGCCGCGGTTTGTCGTCAGCGTCCGGCGCGTACACCCAGGCCGCCCGCTGGGCCCGCAACGCGTAGCCGGCATGCGTCTCAGCCACGGCAACCGGCAGGCCGTGCAGGAGGATCGCTGCGGAGTCGCTGATCCGCGAATCGCCTGCCTTATAGAAGGCCGTGCGCAGCGCTGTCCGCCACGACTCCGTGCCCTCCAGCAGCGCCAGGTGGCGGCGCTGAATGTCCGGCCAGGACAGGCCGGCGTTTCCGGACCAGTCGGCGGACGCCGGAATCCCGAGCTCGCTGAGCAACCGGTCGTCGAGGCCCTGCGCCGACAGCGTGTCCAGGACATTCAGGACGGAAGCGCCATTGTCGGGCTCCCAGCGGAGCGTGCCTCGCTCGAACACCTGCGTAACCCGGCCCTGCAGCCGAAACCGGCGCGAAACCGGCACGCCCAGGGTTCGGACGCCGCCCAGGTCCTGCCACGACGACCACAGTCGCGCGCCGTCATGATCGGTCACCGCAAATCCAAGGTCCGGCGTTCCGGCCTCGAAGAAGGCGCCGTTGGAGTCCGCCTCGGCCGCCTGGACGCCGCCGATCGTGCCGGCCGCAAGCGACGCGATGCACGCCAGCACCAGGACGGTCCGGGCGAAAGCTGCGAGACGCCCCGGGCGGGACCGATCGATCACGCCGGGGTCAACCCCACGACCGGCCCGCGCGTTGCCGACGCCGGCGAATCAGTCGAGCGGCAGGCTGACCCGCCGTCCGTCACGCGCCGCCCGCGTGGCCGCCTCCATGAATTCCATGTACTTGAAGGCGCGGTGGAAGCTGGGCGCCAGGCCGGTGTCCTGGCTGCCCGAGCGAATGGCTTCGATGAAGTCCACCTCAACATTGGGGTCGTAGTGCTCATCCTCGGGAATCTCGATCGGCGCCAACTCGTCCTGGCCCGCCTTCGCGCCCGCGATCGTGTCGTGGTCGAAGTCGTATACCAGGGTGCCCTGGTCGCCGTAGAGCCATAGCTCGGTGGCTGGCTCGTGATGGGCCAGGCCCGACCACTGGTAGACGTAGTCCGCTCCCGAGACCAGTTCGCCCATGGCGGTGAACGAATCGGGCACGCGCACCGGCTCAAAGGCGTTGGTTTCGGCGTTGCGCCGCTCCTTGATGTGGACGCGCGTCATGGCCTGCACGTCGCGCTCGGGGCCCAGCCAGCGCTGCAGACCCTCCACCATGATCCCGACGTTCATCACGTTGTAGCCGCTGACGTCAAAGTCGTGCCGCCAGTGCAGGATGTCGTTCGTTACTGCGGTGTCGCCGAACGAGGACATCCGCGCCTGGCGCAACGTGCCAATGAAGCGGTCGACCCTCAGCAGGCGGAGCATCGTGCGGTCGCCGGCAACCCCAATGCCCGGCGGACAGACCGCGGCCACGAGTCCGGGATTTCGCTCGGCGGCCTCCAGCATCTCGCGGGCCTCGACTAGGTTGCGCGCCATGCGCGCCTGGCAAAACACGTGCTTCCCCGCGTCCAGCGCGGCCACGGAGACTCGCGCGTGCATGTAGGGCGTCGCGCCGATCCAAACGACGTCCACGTCGGGGTGGTCCACCACGGCGCGCCAGTCGTCCAGCACGTGCGGCACGTGGAAGTCGGCGGCGAACGCCTCGGCCGTTTCTCGTCGCCGGTTCGTCACCGCCACGAAGGCGATGTCATCGACTTCCGCCAGGTTCGGCATGTGCCGCGTACGCACGATGTCGCCCGCGCCGACGATGCCGATGCCAAGGCTGCCATTGGACATGGGAGTTCCTGATTCAGGGGATTCCTACTCCGGCATGATGGCACGCCCCGCGACGGTTCGCGTACGGCGTGTCAACCGTCCAGAATGTGCGCCACGGCAAGTTCTGAGCGAGCACCGGCATGCAGGCGAACCGATCCTCCAGGCTGTGGACGCGACAGCCGCGTGACTGAACCCGCACCCGACCCGTTACGCGTCGCCATCGTGGGCAGCGGCGGCATGGCCGTGGCGCGAGCGGAGCGCATAGCCGCCCGCTCCGACATCGATCTCGTGGTCATCGCCGGCCGCAATCCCGACACCCGGGCCGCGCTGGCCACGCGCTTTGGCGTCGAGCATTCTCAGGACTGGGAGGCGACGGTCACGCGTCCCGACGTGGACGCAGTCATAGTCACGACCCACCCCGACACCCATGCCCCTATGGGCGCGGCTGCCCTGGCGGCCGGCAAGCACCTCTTCAGCGAATCCCCGCTGGCGCTCACACCCCGTGACGCCGGCCGGCTGCTCCGCCTCGCCGATCAGGGCAACCTGGTCATTCGCGTCGGCCACACCAGCCCGCTCCGCCCGGGTCCGCGCCTGGTTCGCGAGCAGGTCGCCGCGCTGGGCGGCGCGCTGCACGACGACCTGGTGGTGCACTTTCCCTTCGACCTGCGCGCCGGACGCGACGCCGGATTCGATCAGCGCATCAGCGGGCATCCCCTCGTCTACGCCATCGTGCTGGGCTACCCCGCCATTTACGGTCGCGGGGCAATCACTCACATCGCCGCGGCCGCCACCATGGAGCCGGCGGGACACGTGTATGACCGGGCCGTGGCCGTGGTCAACCTGAGCTTCCAGGACGGCGGCCTGGCGACCATCACCTACCGTCGCGGGTTCGACGGAGATTCCGAGTCGGGCCGAACGGTCGTCTGCCGGCAGGGCGTGGTCGACTTCAACGAAGCCGCCGACCACGTTGGCGTCAGCGACGCCGAAGGGACGCGAATGCTGCCGATTCCCGACGCTGACCCCTGGGACGACGAGCTGAGCGAGTTCGTCGCCGCCATACGCGACGGCCGACCCATGTCCATCTCTGCGCAAGAGGCCGCAAGGGTCGTCGACATCATTGATGCCGCCAGGCGGGCGGCGGACGCTGGCTCAGTTCTCGCCGAAACCTGATCCGCTAGTTGGCGCGAACGCGCCAATCGTCAATCATTCGGTATGGTGGAACCGATTGTCGGGTTTTCGCCTGGAGAACGCGCCCAGGCTTGATCCATGACCAGCGATAGCCCGGCAGCCCCGCCCTCGCCGCTCGACGCTCCCGCCGGCCGGCGCTCCCGCCTGGCCCGACATCGAGACCGCCTGGCGCCGGCCTTTGCCTATCGCGACTTCGTCCGGCTCTGGCGCGCCAACCTGGGGACCATGATGGCCTTCTGGATGCAGAACGTCGCCCAGGGCTGGCTGGTCGCCGTCATCACCGAGTCCCCACTGATCCTCGGCACCCTGGCCATGGTCCGCGCCATTCCCATGCTCGTGCTCTCGCCATTCGGCGGCGTCCTGGCCGATCGCGTCAGCCGCACCAAGCTGCTCATTACCTCCCAACTGATCTTCACCGCGGCCGGGCTCGCCATTGGCGTGCTGGTCGCGACCGGCCGCATTGAGATCTGGCACCTGGCGGTCTCCAGCGTCATGGCGGGCACCTCCTTCGCCATCAGCGTGCCGTCCCGCAACGCCCTGGTGTCCGACCTGGTGCCGCGCCGCCACGTCAGCAATGCCATCGCGCTCACCAGCACCACCATGAACGCCTCCCGCATCGTCGGTCCCGCGCTGGCCGGCTGGCTGATCGGCGTCATCGGCATCGCCGGCACCTATTTCGTGCAGACCGGCGGCTACCTGTGGGGCATGGTCAACGTCCTGTCGGTCCGCGGGGGTGATCAGCACCCCAGGACCCGCGGATCGCCGTTTGTCGCGCTGCGCGACGGGTTCAAATTCGCCTTCAGCACCCGCCCGCTGGCCGCGCTGCTGCTGCTGGGCCTGTCGCCCTCCCTCTTCAGCATGCCCATGGTCATGATCCTGCCCATCTTCGTGAAGCAGGACCTCAACGCGGGATCGGAGGAGTTGGGCCTGGTGCTGGCCGCCCAGGGCATCGGGGCGGTCATCGGGTCGGTGGCCGTGGTCGCCCATGCCGGCAGCCGCCGCAAGGGCCCGGTCGTCATGCTCAGCGCCGCCGCCTTCGGCGTAGCGATCATCGTGCTCGGGCTGACCCGCTCACCCCTGGCGGCCGGGATCGTCATGGCGTTCGCCGGTCTCTTCTCGGCCGTGTACATGGCCAACAACCAGACCATGATTCAACTGCTCGCGCCCAACCGCCTGCGCGGACGCGTCATGTCCATCTGGATGCTCGGCTGGGGCCTTACGCCGCTGGGCCTGATGCCCATCTCCATCGTGGCCGAGACACGCGGCATGCCCACCGCCATGGTCCTCGGCGGTAGTCTCAGCGTGGCCGTCGTTCTCTTCATCATGGTCTGGGGCCGCGAACTCTGGACCCTCGACGCCGAGGCGGCAGTAGACCCCGCCGACCACTGATCCCGCCCCGCCGTACTACCATCACCTGGTCTCACGCAACCGGAGCCAGCGTATGCGCAGCGGAGTCGTTGGACTGTTGCCGTCCACTCCCCCGTCAATCACGGCAGCCGACGCCCGACGCGCCCTTGAGCTTGGCTTCACCGGCACAAGCGTGCAGCTCGGCCAGCCAGATACCTATTCGATCGAAGAGTTCCGACGCGTCGGCGACCTGCTCAGCGCCGAGGGTCTGACCGTCGCGCAGGCCAACGGCCAGTACCCCTCGCTGGTTTCGCTGGAGCCCGCCGTTCGCCAGGCCGGCATCGACGGCATGCGGCGGCACATGCAGGCCGCCCACGCGCTGCGGGCCGAAACGCTCTACATCCGCCCCGGCGGCCTCAACCCCGTCGGTCCCTGGTACCCCCATCCCGATCACCACCAGGACGCCGCCTTCGACCGCGCCGTCGAGAGCATCGCCGCTATAGCCGAGGCCGCCGAGGCCGAAGGCATCACGC
>DAOUIX010000046.1:0-3463 GCA_034423235.1 Chloroflexota bacterium
GTCCGACCACTCCACGCCGTCGCGCACGCTAATCTCGACGCCGTTGAACCCTTCGTCGTACTCGAACCCGTCGATCTGCCAGAGTTCTTCCTGGCCGGTCTGCAGGTTGATGTAGATGACGGATTCGATCGCCAGCTGCTGCGACCCGGTGTGCATGGTCATGCTGTTGCTGAAGGGGTTGAAGACCTCGGGGTTGGCGTTGCGGCCCGAGATGTTCTCCGCGATCACCGTCCGGTTGCGCGGCACGTTCTCGCGTGGACCGGTCGCCCCCATCATTTCCTTCATGGCCTCGGGGGTCGGTTCAGGCGTCGCGGCCGGCGTGGGCGCGCGAGTCGGCGCGGCGGTGCGCGCCGGGGCTGCGGTTGCTGCCGGGGCCGCGGTGGCCTCAGGCGTTGGCTCAGGCGTTGGTTCGGGCGTGGCTTCCGCCATGGCCGTTGCGGCCGGCGTTGGCGTCGGCGCCGGTTCTTCGTCTTCGCCGCAGGCGGCAATCAGCACGGCCGTGCCGGCCGCCGCGCCGCTGCCGAGGAGCTGTAGCAGCCTCCGTCGGCTCAGTCCATTAAGAGAACTCATACGCTAATCCTCCCCAGGCGACAAGCTCCGATAGCACGCCGCACGCGTATTTGATCATATTCTGCGGCTGGCTTGCCGGCGTCAAGTTCTTCGCGTTCGAATTGCCTAAGCCTCCTGACCACGCCATAGCTGCGCGCCCGGGCGGCGGGATGGACCGTCCGCGCGCGCTCTCCCTATACTCAATGAGGCTTCGCCGTCGCCTTGCTCGCTCGCAGACCGGTGCGGGCAGATGTGTCGCGGAGCATCACGCAACGTTTCACCAGGCTGACTGGGCACAGCTCAGGAGATTTTGCGCGTGTCGCTGGGCTACCTTCTCCGGCGGGTCGGCATGTTCCTGCTGGTTATCTGGGTCGCGGCCTCGATCAACTTCGTCATCCCGCGCCTGGCGCGCGGCGACCCCATCCAGGCCCAGTTCGCGCAACTTGAGACCCTGGGCATCCGTACCTCGGGCATGGACCAGGTTGTTGCGGCCTACAAGAAACGGCTGGGGCTGGACCGCCCCATTGTCGAGCAGTACTTCTCGTACCTGTGGAACGTGGCGCGCTTCGACTTCGGACCCTCGATCACCTACTTCCCGGCCGACATTGGCCGTCTCATTACCCAGCGGCTGCCGTGGACCATCGGCCTGCTCACGGCCTCCACCATCATTGCGTTCATTGTCGGAAACCTGCTGGGGGCGTTGCTGGGCTGGCCGGGATCGTCCCGCTGGGTGAAGTGGCTTGTACCCGTTTTGATGCCATTATCTGCCATTCCCTACTACCTCCTGGGGCTCATCCTGATATTTACGTTCGCGTTCACGTTCAAACTATTCCCGCTGGGCGGCGCCTACAGCACTGGCGCCAAGATTGAACTTGCGCCGGCTTTCACTCTCGACATCCTTTACCACAGCATCCTGCCCGCGCTGTCGATCGTGCTATCGGTCACCGGATTCTGGATGCTGGGCATGCGCGGAATGATGGTGACCAACATGGGCGAGGACTACATGATCATGGCCGAGGCCAAGGGCCTGTCACCCGTGCGTATTTTCCTGCGCTACGCCATGCGCAACGCCATGTTGCCCCAGGTGACGGGCCTGGCCCTGACCTTCGGCGGAATTATTGCCGGCTCCGTGCTGGTTGAGGTGATTTTCGACTATCCCGGCATGGGCTGGATTCTCTGGTATGCCATCCGCGCTAACGACTACTTCCTGATCCAGGGCATCGTCTTCGTGCTGGTGGTCTCGGTGGCGCTGGCCATGTTGGTCCTGGACCTGCTCTACCCGTTTGTGGACCGCCGGATCGTCTATGTCCGCCGCTAACGCCGCCCCCGTGACGACCGCGTCGCGCTCGCCCGAGACCTGGAGCCGCCGCCGCGAGTGGATCTCCTACGGCCGCCGCAACCCCACCCTGATCGCCGGGCTGACCATCATCACGGTCATCGTCGTCTTCGGCTTGCTGGCGCCATTCATCATCGACCAGGACGCCACCCGCACCACCGCCTTCTCCAAGGACCTGCCGCCCAGCCTGGACCATCCGCTGGGGACCGACAGCTTCGGCCGCGACATGCTGGCCCTGATCGTGGTGGGCACCCCGCAGACCGTGAAGATCGGCCTGATCGCCGGGTTCATGGCGCTGATCATCGGGTCGACACTGGGATTTATCCAGGGCTTTTACCGGGGCCCGATCGGAACCTCGGTGCGCGGCGTCACCGACATCACGCTCACCATTCCGGCCCTTTTGATCCTGATCACCGTCGCCAGCCAGGTTCGGCAGGTGACCGTCGAGTCGATGGCCATCATCATTGCCCTGCTGGCCTGGCCGGGCACCACCCGCGCCATCGGCTCCCAGGTCCTCAGCATGCGCGAGCGCGCCTTCGTGCCCATCGCCCGCTTCAACGGCATGTCGGGGATGGAAATCATCTTCAAGGAGCTGATGCCCAACATGCTCCCCTACCTGGGCGCCAGCTTCGTGGCCGCCGTCTCAACGGCCATCCTCTTCGCCATCGGCCTGGAAGTCCTGGGCCTCGGTCCCCAGACCACCAACACGCTGGGCATGACGATTTACTGGTCGCAGTTGCACTCCGCCGTGATTCGCGGCCTGTGGTGGTGGTGGCTCTCGCCCATGGTGGTGATCGTCACGTTATTCATTGGGCTGTTTCTCATCAGCCACGGCCTGGATGAATTGGCCAACCCACGCCTGCGGCGGCGCGTGTAAACGGATCGGTATCGAGCAGCGGGCCGGCGGTTGAGTCCTACAGCCGCTCTCTGAAGAGTTCAGCGACCGCCTGAGTAGCTGACCGCAACTTCCCGCCCTGTCCGCGCGGATTCCCAGCAGGCCTCGTTGACCAGCAACACATCCAGCCCGCCTCCGCCGCTGGAGCGCACCTGGTCGCGGCCCAGGATGGCGTCCACGAAGTTGCGATCGGGGCTGGATTGGGCCGGCAATTCGCCGACGTCCACCAATTCCTGCCGCGCGTCGTAGTGCCGCAGTTCATCCACCGTGTTGTAGTCGACGCCCCGCACCAGTAGCGTGCCTTCGCTGCCGTAGAAGCCCATGTCCTCCGCCGCCGGCGCCGCCGCGTTGCCCACGTGCGCGAAGCTGCCGATTGCACCATTCTCAAAGCGCGCGCTGATGGTCATGTCCACGTCCACGTCCAGGTCATAGCGGTTCTCATGCGCCATCACCGCGCTGATCCGCAGGCTCGTGGCATACATCACGCAGTCCATCAGGTGGCTGCCCCAGTCGATCAACTGGCCGCCGCCTGAGAGCTCAGGGTCCTGCCGCCACTGGCCTCGTTGTTCCCAGTACCAGCCGTGGTGCTGCAGTCCGGTCACAAACTGGATTCGCCCGATGGCTCCGGCCTTGATCTGCTCATGGATGTACCGGTGCGCCGGCGAGTAGCGACGCTGATACGA
>DAOUIX010000047.1:0-20526 GCA_034423235.1 Chloroflexota bacterium
CGTGGCTACTTTACGTAACAGACTGGCGTAGCTGCCGTTGATGTCAGTAATGGTGCGCGTTGCCACCGAGTACCGCCTGTCAGCGTTCTAGGAGTTGAGATGCGCAAGGTAGTCCTTGGCTTGATCGTTGCGATGGTCGTGTTCGCCTTGGCCGCTCCGGTCCAGGCCTTTGAGTGCGATGGCATTGCCCTGAGTGACGGGTGCCTCTTCACCGCCACCGGCGGCGATACGCCGAATCGCGACGACGACGGCTATGCCGTGACCAACGCCGGCGGGGTTCCGATGTGGAACTTCGTTCGCGACAAAGACCTCCAGGCGCTCGGCTATCCGATCAGCGGTCGCTGGGTGGAAGGTCCATTCACCTTGCAGGCTTTCCAGAAAGTGATCCTGCAATGGGACTCCAGCAACAACCGCATGAACTGGTACAACACGCTTGATGCGCTGGCCAACAGGTACCCGCATGTCGAGTTGCCCAATGTCCCGCCGCACCAGGTCCTGGCTGCGGACCGGGGAGTGACGAATTTCTCAACCATTGTCCGAAACCATCTGGCGCTGCTGGACGCGAATCCGAAGATCAAGGCCGAGTTCCTGGCTGAGCCCAACTGGCTGAATCTCTACGGACTGCCCATCCGCTACGAAGAACGGGAAGTCAACGGGAATCCGCAAGGCCTGCAATTGCTGCGCGCCCAGCGGATCGTGTTCGAGGTCTGGAACGTGCCCGCGCCGGGTACCTCGATTGGTCGCGTTGGACGCCAGAACGTACCCGATAAGGTGAAGAAGCTCAGTAACGTGATCATCCCGGACGCGGCCAAGCCGCCGGTCGGTGCCGGTGAGGTCGGCGGCGACGCGCCGCCGGCGGTGCAGCCCGCGCCCCCAGTCGCTCCGCAGCCGGGCCCGACGGCGGCGCCGCCTCCCGAGCCCACGGCCGGCGCCAGGCCCGCGCCGATCAGTTCCATTCCGGCGCCGCGAACGCTGCCGCGCGGCTTGACCGGCTTTGGCATCCAGGGTGAGTTCCGACGTCCCGACGACAGTCGGCTGGGAGACCTGGTGACCGGCGCCGGGCTGAATTGGGTGAAGCAGCAGATTCCCTGGCAGGAAGTGGAAACCCGCCCCGGCGTCTTCAACTGGGGGCCCACGGACCGCTTTGTCAACACGATGCGCGGCAAGGGCCTGAACATCCTGCTGAGCATCGTCAAGTCCCCGGACTTCTACAAGGCCGAGCAAAGCAAAGTCGGCACGACCCACGGGCGCCCCCACAGTCCGGAGACGCTGCGCGATTTCATGCGCGAAATGGCGGCGCGCTACAAGGGCCGCGTGCAGGCGTATGAGATATGGAACGAGGAAAACCTCTCGCTCGAGTGGGGCACCTTCTCCGACGCCTCCTACAGCCAGTTCATCCAACTGCTGAAGAACGGCTACTGGGGCGTCAAGGAGTCGGATCCCAACGCGATCGTCGTGCTCGGCGCGCCGACGCCGACCGGCGTGGTGAACAACAACGTCGCCATTGATGACGCGATCTATCTGCGGCGCATCTTCGACTTCAACAACGGCGAGGTCTTCAACTACTTTGAAGCGTTGGGTGTTCACCCGAACGGTGGTCCGAACGCGCCGGACGACTGGGTTAATGAGAGGGCGCACCACAGCAGGGCCAATTGCGGCGGCGGCTGGTCCACGCACCCCAGCTTCTTCTTCGACCGCTACAAGGAGCTCTACAACATGATGGCGGCTCGCGGGCACCCGGAGAAGACGGTTTGGTTTACTGAGTTCGGTTGGGCCACGATTGACGGCCCGGGCGCGCCCGCCGCGCCGGCCAAGGGCTACGAGTACGCAGCCTGCAACTCGGAAGCCGACCAGGCCGCGTTCTTCGTGCGCGCCTTCCAAAAGGTCAGGGCCGAGTCGTCCTACGTCACCCACATGATCATGTGGAACCTGAACTTCCAGCAGGTTGTGCCGAACACCGACGAGAAGTGGGCCTTCGGCATCCTGCGGCCCGATCTGTCGCCGCGTCCGGCCTACAACGCAATCAGGGCGATGCCCAAGTAGCGCCCAGGCACTTAGGGGGCGGGATCTGGACCAGCCGTCCAGGTCCCGCCTCTTGCCATTTCGGCCCTGAGGCTGTCCGCGCTGCGTAGACTCGCTGCATGGGCACGCTCTACGTAGTCGCCACGCCAATCGGCAATCTGGAAGACCTGACGTTCAGAGCGGTTCGGGTGCTTCGCGCCGTAGATGTGGTCGTGGCGGAGGACGCGCAGCGCGCTCGCAAGCTCCTGGGACACGTGGGCTGCAGTCCCAAAGTCATTACCTACCGAGAAGACAGTCCGGAAAGCCGCGAGGACGCGGTAATCGAGCGGCTGCGGGCCGGGGATGCGGCGCTGATTGTGGACGCCGGAACACCCGGAGTCTCCGATCCTGGTCCGGATCTCCTGGCGCGCGTGCGGGCCGAGGGGTTGCCCATCGTCCCGATCCCGGGACCTTCGGCGCTTACCACGGCGCTATCCGTGGTGTCGTTCGCCCGCCAGCCGGTCGCCTTCCTGGCCTTTCTGCCGGAGCGGCGGGTTCGGCGGGAGCGATTGGTGCGGCGAGCGGCGGACTCAGCCCGAACGCTTGTGATCTACCTTCCCCCGCACGGCGCCGCGGACCGGCTGGCGGAGTTGGAAGCGTGGTTGGGCGATGTGCCGGCGGCACTCTGCCGTGAGCTCACCAAGCTCCACGAGGAGATTCTCGAGTCCTCGCTCGGTGAGATTTCAGGGTATCTGGCAGCCATGGGTGCTCGGGGCGAGTTAACGGTCGTGGTTGACGTGGGCGGCGTGACCGAAACGCCGGTGGTTGATCAGGCGGTAATCGAAGAGCGCCTGCGAGAACGTTTGCAGGCCGGAATGCGCCCGGGTCAAGCGGCTGGCGCGGTTGCCCGGGCTTTGGAAGTGCCGCGGGACGAGGTCTACCGGATCGCCCGCCAATTGCGCGGCCAGCCGGCCGGCAGCGCGTAGAATCTCCCAGCCGCTCGCCCCGCCCGACACTGATCACGTCTTGTCCCGCTACTACCTGACCACCTCCATTCCCTACCCCAGCGGCGAACCGCACGTGGGGCACTCGTTCGAGATGATCACGGCCGACGCGATGGCGCGCTACCGGCGGCTGCGCGGACAGGACGTCTTTTTCTTGGGTGGCCTGGACGAGAACAGCCAGCGGGTAAGCCGTTCGGCCCGGGAGGAGGGAATCGACACCCAGACCTACGTGGATCAGGCGGCCACGCGCTACCAGACGGCCTGGGATCTGGTGGGCGTGGAGTTTGATGACTTTGTACGAACAACGGAACCCCGGCACCTGCGGACCGTACAGGTGTTTTACGACCGGGTGTTCGAAAACGGCGACATCTACAAAGGGCGCTACGAGGGCTGGTACTGCGTCCGCTGCGAAGCCTTCTACAGCGACGAGGAACTCGTCGAGAACTGTTGCCCAACCCATCGCGTGCCGCCGGAGTGGGTTGAGGAGGACAACTACTTCTTCGCCTTGTCGCGCTATCAAGAGCCGCTGCTGGAGCTTTACGAGCAGCGCCCGGATTTCGTCTGGCCCGAATCGCGCCGCAACGAGATGCTGGGGTTCCTCCGGCAGGGGCTGAAGGACTTCAGCATTTCGCGGGCCGGCGGGACGTGGGGACTGCCACTGCCGAACGATCCGGACCATGTCATCTACGTCTGGTTCGACGCGCTGATCAACTACATCACGGGTATTGGCTTCGGTCATCCTGGTGGCGGCGACCTGTTCAAGCAACGCTGGCCGGCGGATGTGCATGTCGTCGGCAAGGACATCGTGCGATTTCACGCCATCTACTGGCCGGCCATGCTGATGGCGGCCGGTCTGGATGTGCCTCGGCAAGTCTGCGTTCACGGCTGGGTCAACTTTGCCGGCGAAGAACTCAGTCAGAGCGGCGGCCACGTGGTTCGGCCAGCCGAAGTCGTGGAACGCTTTGGCTCCGACGCGCTGCGCTACTTCCTGCTGCGTGAGGTGGCCTACGAGCGCGACGGCGACTTCACCTGGGAAGGCATGGCTCGGCGGTATCAGCACGACCTGGGCAACGACCTGGGCAATCTGGTGCTGCGCAGCACGTCCATGCTGCAGCGCTATCTGGGCGGGATCGCCCCCGAGTTGACAGGCCTCACGAGCCAGGAGTCCGAGCTGCGCGCGGCCGAGCAGACGGCCTGGGAAACGGCCGCCCACCACTATGAGAACTGGCGCTTTCACCTGGCATTGGCCGCCGTGTGGCGCTACATCACCGCGGTGAACCAGTACATCGAGCGCACCGAACCCTGGCGGCTCGCGCGCGACGAAGCACAACAGCCACGCCTGCAAACGGTGCTTGCCATGCTCATGGACGCGCTGCCGCGAATTGGCACCATGATCCGTCCGGCAACGCCGCAGACAGCGGACGCTATCGACGCGCAACTTGGAATTGCGGGGCGGTCGGCGGCCTGGGGGGACGATGCCGGCGTTATCGCACCGGGGCAGCGGGTGCCGGGCGGTCCGCCGCTGTTCCCGCGCCTGGACGAGTAGTCCAGCTGTTCGATAGTCACGCGCACCTGGCCGATCCGGGGTTTGCCGACGATCTTGCCGCCGTCTACGAGCGCGCCCGACGCGCGGGCGTTTCCGAGGCGCTCGTGGCAGCGACCGACTTGGCCACGAGCAGGCGGGCGATGGCGATTAGCCAGGACTTCGGCGGCTGGTACGCCACGGTGGGCGTGCATCCGCATGACTGTGAAGGTTTCGACGCGACGACCATTGAGGCTCTACGCGACATGGCCGCGGACGCCAGCGTCCGGGCTATCGGCGAAACCGGACTGGATTTCTACCGCGAGCATCAGCCGCGGGCGCTCCAGGAACGCGCGTTCCGCGGCCATTGCCGGCTGGCGGCTGAGCTTGAACTGCCGGTCGTCGTGCATCAGCGGGACAGCCTGGACGACGTCGAGCGCGTGCTGGCGGAGGAGCTTGGTCCCGCGGGCGGGGTCATGCACAGCTTCACGGGACCGTCGGAGTCTGTCGGACGTTTCGTTGACCTGGGGCTGCACATCTCAATCTCCGGCATCGTGACGTTCACGCGGGCGGAGCAGGTGCGCGAAACGGCGGCGGCCGTTCCAGCCGACCGACTGCTGATCGAGACCGACGCCCCGTACCTGGCGCCCACGCCGATGCGCGGGCGCCGAAACGAGCCGGCCTACCTTGCGCATACGGCGGCCATGGTCGCGACGGTGCGAAACATCTCGGTATCCTCGCTGGGCGCAACTACGACGCAAAACGCACGAGAGCTCTTTCGGTGCGCACCTCCGCCGTGACGGACCGGCGGCCGCCGCGCGACCTCGCGGCAATCCTGGCGCCGGTACAGGTGGGCCAGGGCCAGGTCGAGGCGGAGTTGGACCGCTGCGTAGCGGATAGTCAACTCCCGCTTCTGCAGACCGTGCTGACGGCCGTGCTGGGGGGCCGTGGCAAGCGCCTGCGGCCGGCGATTGCGCTCCTGGTCGGCCAGGCCTACGGCGTTGACCAGGCGGAAGTTGTCCTGCTGGCGGCGGGCACTGAGGCGCTGCACAGCGCCACGCTGGTGCACGACGACATCGTGGACGAGGCGGAGTCGCGGCGTGGGCAGCCGTCGATTCACGCGGCCTGGTCAACCAAAGTCGCGGTCCTGGCGGGCGACTACCTCTTTGCCAGCGCGGCCGACCTCGTAGCCCGGCTGGACCGACCCAAGATCGTGCGGCAGTTCGCCGATACGATTCACGTCATGTCGCGCAGCGAATTCGTGTTCCCGAGTTTCAACGGCGATTCCCAGGCAACCCGGCGGCAGTACCTGCAGAAGATCAGCGGCAAAACCGCCGCGCTGATTGCGTTGGCGTGCGACGCCGCTGGGGTGCTGGCCGAGGCCTCGGACGACGAGACGCAGGCGCTGCACGACTTCGGGTGGTCACTGGGCATGGCCTTTCAAGTCACGGACGACGTGCTGGACATCGCGGGCGTATCCCAGGAGACGGGCAAGCCGGTGGGCGGCGATCTGCGAGCCGGTCTGCTCACCCTGCCGGTCGTCGAGTACCTGGATATCGCCGACCGGCCAACGCCCGTCATGCGGCGGCTGGCCGAGGGCGAAGGCCTGTCGGAGGCCGAGTCCACCGAGGCCATCGGTACGTTGCGGGACTCGGGCGCCGTGGACGCGGCGCGCGCGGCGGCCGAAGGATTTGCTGACCAGGCGCGTGCGGCGCTGACACAACTGCCGTCGGCCCCGGCCTTCGACGCCCTCGGCGATCTCGTCACCTACGCGACCGATCGGCACTCCTAGGTTCTGCGGCTGCCGCCGTGCCTGAGCGCAAGGCCTCCTGGGTGCGGCCAATGTTCGAGGCTATCGCGCCTCGCTATGACCTGCTCAATTTCCTGATCAGCTTTGGACTGCATCACGGCTGGCGGCGACGCGCCGTGCGCGAGGTCCTGTCGGCTGAGCCGCGCGTGGTGCTGGACGTGGGAACCGGAACGGGCGACTTGGCGCTGGCGCTGGCCGAAGGCGGATCGCGTCCCGAGATCGTCGGCCTCGACTTCGCGGGGGCAATGCTCAGGATCGCGCGGCGGCGCGTCGAGGGGATTGAGGCCGGCCAGCGCGCCCGGTTCGTATTGGGCGATGCGTTGCACCCGCCGCTGGCCGATGCTTCGGTGGACGCGGTGGTCAGCGGTTTTGTGCTTCGCAACGTCGACGGGCTGCCTGAAGTCTTTGCGGCCATGGCGCGGGTGCTGCGGCCCGGCGGCCGCCTGGTGATTCTGGAGATGACGCCCATGCGCCGCCGGATGTTCCGTCCCTTCTTTCGCCTGTACTTCAATCACTGGGTTCCGCTGCTGGGACGCCTGGTGAGTCGTCATGCCAGCGCCTATACGTGGCTGCCGCGGTCGGTGGACGAATTCGTGAGCGCGGAGGCGCTGGCCAGCCTGATCGCGGCGGCCGGGTTTACCGACGTGCGCGTGTACCGCCTGGGGCTTGGGAGCGTGGCCCTCCATACGGCGACCCGGGCCTAGCCGTGTCGCCTGTCTGGTGCGTATCGAGCGCTGGCCAGTGGAACCGCTTCGCGGCCGCGCACCCGGACGCGAACCTGCTGCACGCCGGTTCATGGGGCGACCTGAAGGCGCGCTACGGCTGGCGAGTGGCGCGGCTGGCCGTGGGCGACGCCGACGCACCGCGCGGGGGCGTTCAGGTTCTTACTCGAACGCGCCGGGTTTCGCCGCTGGGACCGTCGATCGGTTTGGCCTACGTTCCACGGGGCCCGCTGGCGGATTCCGACGCGGACGCTCGGGCGCTGATCCAGGCGGCGTCCACGCAAGCCCGGCGCCTGGGGGCATCGCTGCTGCGGGTCGAGCCCGCGCGCGCTGGGCACGCGGCCGTGCTGCAAGCGCTGGGATTTCGCAAGATCGATGCGTTCGTACAGATTCCACGGACGGCCATCGTGGACCTGGCCGCGGATGACGCGGCACTGTTGGCCTCGTTCAAGTCCAAGATGCGCTACAACATCCGGCTGGCGGCTCGGCGCGGGGTTTGTGTTCAGACCGACTCCAGCGAGGCTGCCTTCGATGAGTTTTACGAATTGACCAAGGCCACGGCGGTGCGCCAGGGGTTTGCGGTTCATGCGAAGTCCTACTACCGCGACGTGGCGCGAACGTTTGGCGATGACGCCGCGCTCTTCGTGGCGCGATATGAGGGCCGTGCGCTGGCGGCTCTGCTGAGCGTGGCGTTCGGTCCCGAGGCGGTGTATCTGTACGGCGCGTCGTCGGACGCCGAACGCGGTCGCATGGCCCCGCACGCGACGCAGTGGGCGGCCATGCAGTGGGCGCGGACGCGCGGCTGCCGCCGCTATGACCTGTGGGGAATGGCCGATCCGAGCGACCCGAACGACCCAATGGCCGGCGTGCATCGCTTCAAGCTGGGCTTCAATCCGCGGCTGGTGGAGTATCCGGGTACCTACGATCTACCGATGCAACGTGTCCGCTCCTGGCTGCTGACCTCGGGCGTGCTACGCGCGCGCGCGGCGCTGCAGCGCTGGCGCGGGCGACCGCAAAGCTGAGGCTGGGCGGGATGCCTCCCACGTTTGGCGCGTTGATCGCGAGCCTGCCCGGGGCGGAGTTGATGCGCGGGGCCAACACGGCCATTGATGACATCGCGCATGACTCCCGGGACGTGAACCCGGGATCGTGCTTCGTCTGTCGGCGAGGCCTGCGGGTTGACGGCCACGCCTTCGTTCCCGCCGCCCTGGCCGCGGGAGCCGCGGCGATCGTGGCGGAACGTCCGGTCGAAACACCGGCGGACGTCGGCTTGGCGATTGTGCCGGACGGTCGCACGGCGCTTGCCGGACTCTCCCGCCGATTTTGGGCCGAGCCGGACCGGCGCCTGGGATTGGTCGGAGTAACCGGCACCGACGGGAAGACGAGCACGTCTCGACTGATCGCCTGGATGCTGGGCGCGTACGTCGGCGGTGTTGGTGAACTTACGACGGTCAATACGCGGGCCGGTGGCGTTGATCTTGAAAAGACTGGACGGCTGACGACCCCGGAGGCTCCCGTCGTGGCGCGGCTTCTGGCCCAGATGGTTCGGGAAGGCGACGCCTGGGCCGTGGTGGAGGTGGCCTCGCACGCCCTGGAACTGGCCCGCGTGGACGGTTTTGCGTTCGACCGGGCCGTCATCACCAACGTGACGCATGAGCACCTGGATCTGCATGGCACCCTGGCGGCCTATCGAGCGGCGAAACGACGGCTACTCGATCTGCTGGCACAGGGGCCTGACGACGGGCGCGGAAAGGCCGCCGTGCTCAATGCCGACGATCCCGTGACCGCTGGCTTCGCCGACGGGTGCCCGGTTGACGTCGTGACCTTCGGCGAAACCAATCCGGCCGACGTGTCGGCACGCTGCGCTGGCGTCACGCCTGACGGCCTGTTGGTCGCCGGCTCATCGCCGTGGGGCCATTGGGAAGCGCGGACGCGCCTGCGCGGGCGTTGGAACGTCGCTAACGTGGCGGCCGCCGTGGCTTGCGTCGGCAGCATCACCGGCGACGTCTCCGCGGGTGTGGACCGGCTCGCCACGTTTGCTCCCGTCAAGGGTCGCATGGAGACCGTGCGGGCGGGCCAGCCGTTTCAGGTGATCGTGGACTTCGCGCACACGCCAGCCGCGCTGGCCGCCTGCCTGGCCGAGGTCCGAACGTACACCTCGGGCCGGGTGCTGGTGGTGTTCGGCAGCGCGGGGGACCAGGACGCGGAGAAGCGTCCGATGCTGGGCCGCGCCGCTGCGCAAGGCGCGGACGTCGCGATCGTGACCAACGAGGACCCACGCGGCGAGCAGCCTGCCGACATCGCGCGGGCCGTGGTCGCCGGTGCGACCGGCGGCGGCGCGCACTTTGAAGCGGTGCATGATCGGCGCCAGGCAATCGCTCGAGCATTCCAGTTGGCTCGCGCGGACGACACCGTGGTGCTGGCCGGCAAGGGCCACGAGCGGTCGATTCAGTTTGCCGACCACGACGAGCCGTGGGACGAAACCCAGGCCGCGCGCGAGGCGCTGGCCAATCTGGGCTACTGCGCGTGAGCGCAGCCCGCCGTCAGGCGGTACAACCGCCCGGCTTTACGCCGCCGCCGTTGGTGTTGAAGGAACTGCCGCAGCCGCAGGTCTGCTCCGCGCTGGGGTTCCTGACCGTGAACCCGCGGCCCATCATGCTGTCGATGAAGTCGATTTCAGCCCCAACCATCATGTGGGCGCTGGAGCTGTCGACAAAGATGTCCACGCCGCGCGACTCCAGGACGATGTCGGTGGGTTCGGGGGCGCGGGCGATGGCCATGGCGTACTGGTTGCCCGCGCAGCCGCCGCCCATGACGGCGACCTTGAGCGCCCCATAGGACTCGCCCTTGCCCTCCAGAATCTCGCGAAAGGCCCGGGCGGCGCGCTGGGACAGCGTCACCGCGGCGGGCGGTTCCGGTGCCGGCGGTGCGGCCATCGGCAGCGACATCCGCTCAGCCGCTGGCTTGTCTTGCGGCAGGCCAATGCGTTCGCCTGTTTCAACCGCGCTCATGCAATCCCCCGACACTTGTGCGACACGGCTCGCCGACGAGTCTTCTGAACCTAGCACGCGGCGGCCATGCGCGGGTAGCGAGGTCCGTGGAAGTTCCGATTCGCCGATAAGATGGACGCAAACCACCCCTCCGCGCCCGAGGACTTTCAGCCATTCGCGACGCAGCTTGCCAGCCTGACGCGCGTGCTGCGGTTGTGGCGCAGATTCGGCGGGCCAGGCGTCCGCTGATCGTTTCGCACCGCAATCCGGATCCCGACAGCCTAGGTTCGGCCTTGGGTCTGGCGGCGATTTTCGACGCGCTCGGCGCGTCGCCCGTGCTGGCGGTCAACCGACCCGAGACGATCGATCCGGTGATGGCCACGATGCCGGGGACCGCGCGCTTTCTGTCCCTTACCCCTGACGTGCTGGCAAATCCGCCTGACCGACGACCATTCGACGCCATGTTTTCCGTCGACACGGCTAGCCTCAGCCTGCTGAGCGCGGATACGAACGTTCAGTCCGCGCTGCGAACGATCCGTCCGATCATCAACATCGACCACCACGTCACCAATGAGCGGTACGGCGACGTGAACTACGTGGTCTCCGATGCGGCCGCGGCGGCCGAGGTGATCTGGATGCTGCTCGGTGCGCTGGGCCTCGATATCTCGCGCGATGGCGCCGTTGCCCTGCAAGCGGGCCTGGTGGCCGACACGTTGGGCTTTCAGACGAAGGAGACAGGCCCGCGCACCCTGCGAGCGGCGGCCGCGCTGCAGGCGATGGGCGGATCCACGTCAGGTACTCCGCGACGCGTGCTCAACGTCCGGACGTTCGAGGCCTCATGCCTGTTGGGGGCCGCGCTGGCTGCCGCCGTTCGGTCGGAGGACGGTCGGATGGTGTGGACCCAGGTCAGCGCCGCAATGGCGGCAGGCGTGGGCGCCCGAATCGCCGATGCGCAGGGTATTCCGAATGCCTTGCAGGACATTGCCGACGCGGTGGCCGTGGCCGTGTTCTACGAGCTGGACGAATCGCGCACGCGCGTCAGCCTGCGTTCGCGAGGACCTCGAATCGACGGCGTGGCTGCGGCCTTTGGCGGCGGCGGACACGCGCTGGCGGCCGGCGCTACCATTGAGGCGCCGCTTGACGTGGCCACCGAGCGGGTGCTGGCGCTCGTGCGCGACCTGCTCAGCACGGCCTAGGGCGCCTCGCGGCGTAACGCCGCGGCGGCCGCTGGCGATTCTATGTGCGATCAGGCTTTAGGACCGACCGTTGTTATTATCGACGCACCCTGTACGAGTGCTCCGGGCTGCTTGCGTCAGGCCACGGCCTGACGCTCGGTAAGGGCGGCGACTGTTGAGGACCATCGGGCGACGTTGCACAAGGCGAGCGAGGTCCCACGCCAGGGCGGCGGTTCGTTGCGTATGCCTCGGACTGGTCGTAGCTGCACTGGCGGCGTGCAATGGCGACCCGGTCGAGACACCCAGTGTGCTGGTGCCGACGCAGGCGCCACCGCCCGCCGCGAGTCCCGTGGCAGCTCCGACCGCGCCAGTGGCCACACCCGCCGCCATCGCCGCACGCGCCGTCACCACGCTCGCGCTGGCGGCATCACCGCGGCCGGCCGCGCCCGAATCGGCGCCACCGTCGCCGACCAGCGAGCCAGTGCCGCCGTCCGCTACGGTAACGGCCGCTCCCACAGCCTCACGACCGACGGCCAATCCGTCGCCGACTGTTTCGCTCTCGCCCTCGCCGCCGCCCAGCCCAACCGCGTCCGCCGAGACGCCGTCGCCGGCGGCGACCGAACGCCCAACGGCGGTTCCCACACTGGCTCCAACAGTTGCGCCCACACCCGGGCGAGCGACCGTGGGCCGGATAGCTACGGCGCTTACGGTAGACGGTCTGCAGCGACCGCAGGACGTCGCGGAAACATTCGGGCTCGAAGATCGGATCTACATCAGCGTCGAGTTTCGCGACGTACGCGAGGGGGCGCGGTTGGGGTTCCGCTGGAGTTCCGGTAGCTGCGGCGGCGAGTACGAAACGGGCCCCCAGCAGCAGCTGCGCCGCGGGTACTTTGCCTTCTACGTGGACGACACCAACTGCGTTGGCGAGCACGACGTTCAGATCACGGTGGACGGTGCCGTGGCGGCTGAGATCTCATTCATGGTGGTGGACCGGCCAAGCGTCGCACGCTAGTGATTGACCGCGCGCCCGACGCCGTGGTTTGCTGCGCGCGTTCCCTTCAGCCAATACGAGCTGCCGCGTGAAGATCACTGAAGTCACGGCCGAGCTGTACGCCAAGCCGTACGACACCCCGATCAGCAACGGGAAGTACACCTACACCGCATCCAAGAACGTGGTCGTGCGGATATCAACGGACGCTGGACTGGAAGGCTTTGGAATCTGCGGCGCAGGCGGCATAGCGGCCACGGCGCAGGGTGACGCCACCATCGCCACCGTCAACGACATGCGCCAGGCGCTGGTCGGCGAGGACCCGCGCAACGTCGAGCGCATCTGGGAGTCGCTATATCAGCCCAAGATCTTCGGCCGCAAGGGTCTGACCACTCGCGCAATCTCCGCCATTGACATTGCGTTGTGGGACATCGTGGCCAAGTCCTTTGGGTGCCCGCTCTACCAGGTGCTGGGTGGCTTCACCGACGAGGTTCGCGCCTACATTGCCGGCGGCTACTACGCCGAGGGCAAGGGCCTGAGCGAGTTACAGGACGAGATGCTGGGCTACGTGGAACAGGGCGCCAACGCCGTGAAGATGAAGATCGGCGCGGTACCGCTGCGCGAGGATGAAGTCCGCATTCGCGCCGTTCGCGACGCCATCGGCCCCGATATCGATCTGTTGGTTGACGCCAACAATGCCTACGTGCAGGCCGACGCCGTTCGTATGGCCCGCATCCTGGAGGAATACGACGCCTTTTGGTTCGAGGAGCCGGTCTCACCGGACAACATGCGCGGGAGCGCGGCGACTGCCCGATCGTCAACGGTTCCGGTCGCGGCGGGAGAGAACGAATACACCCGCTGGGGATTCCGCGAACTCCTCGAAACCGGCGCCGTGGACATCCTGAACCCCGACGCGATGGTGCTCGGTGGGATCACCGAATACCGCAAGGTTGCCGCGCTGGCGGCCGCCTACGAGATTCCCATTGCCCCCCACGGCCTGCAGGAGATTCATATCCACTTGCTGGCTGCTTTCCCGATGCCGCTGATCCTGGAGTTCTACAACCCCAACGTGGCGGGCCTGAACGAGGTCATGTTTCACGAGAAGCTGGAACTGACCGAGCGCGGTACGGTTCGACTGCCCCAGGGACCGGGGCTGGGCATGGAGGTCAACTGGGACGGTCTGCGCGAGTACCTGGTGACCTGACGGCCCTAGGCTGAGACGCCGGGCGGGGCGGTGTGAAACACTGCGCCGCAGCCGACACGTATTGGTAAGCCTTCATGCGCCCTAACCGACTTCGCGAACTGCTCGATGCCGGCAAGCCCAGCTACAGCACCCACGTCCTCATCTCCTGGCCCGCCATCGTTGAGCTGGTCGGCCAGACCGGTCAGTACGACTACGTCGAGTTCGTGGCCGAGTACGCGCCCTACGACCTCTACGCGTTGGAGAACATCGGACGGGCCATTGATCTCTTCGACAACTTCAGCGGGATGATGAAGATCGAGCAGGAGCCGCGGACCTACCTCACCGTTCGGGCTATCGGCTCGGGCATTCAGAACCTGCTGTTTGCCGACGTCCGTAACCCGGAGGAAGCGCGCGAATGCGTGCAGGCGGTTCGGGCCAGCACCCCCTCCACCGGCGGCCGGCACGGCGCCGGTTCGCGTCGCGACACCGGGTACGTGCGCGAAGGCGGTAGCCAGGCGTTCGTTGACGCGCTGGAGCAAGCCGTGGTGATGCTGATGATCGAGCAGGACGAAGCCGTCCGCAATCTCGAAAACGTGATCGGCGTCGGCGGCGTGGACATGGTCCAGTTCGGTCCCACCGACTACGCCATGAGCATCGACAAGCCCGGCCAGGGTGGCGCCCCTGAAGTCCGCGAAGCCGAGGCCTATGTCATCAAGACCGCGCTCGGCATGGGCATTCAGCCGCGCGCCGAGATCGGCTCGCCGGACCACGCCAAGCGCTACCTCGACATGGGCGTCACCCACTTCTCGATCGGCACCGACATCGGCATCCTCTCCAGCTGGTGGGCCCAAAACGGCGAAGCGCTGCGCGCCGCGGTGGACGGGGCCTAGACGCAACTCGTCCCACAGGGAGACCCTTGCATAGCGCCCCTCGTCCTGGAAGGTCCGGTGGCTCTTTCTCCCTCTCCCCGTGGAGACCTTTGCAAAACCTCTCTGGCCCTCGAATCTGCGGCCCCTCCTGCTCCCTCTCCCTCTGGAAGAGGGTTGGGGTGAGGGTCTTCCGCGCAACTACGCCCGGATTACGCCCAGGTCTTCACAGAGGACTGCCGCAGCGGTGAGCCGCGGCAGATCCGCCGACGTGGCCGTCGTCGGCGGCGGCATCGTTGGCCTGGCCTGCGCCTGGGAGTTACGCCGGCGCGGCCTGAGCGTCACCCTGATCGAGCGCGGTCGTCCGGGGCGCGAGTCCACCTGGGCTGCGGCGGGGATCATCGCCGCGCACCACTACGGCGCCACGCCCGGTCCGCTGTTCGACCTGCTGCGGCGGTCGCTCTCGGCCTATCCCGGGTTCCTCGAAAACGTTGGGGCTGGCCAGGCGGACTGGCGTTCCGACGGGATGCTCGCCGTGGCGCGCACCGACGAGGAAGCCGCGGAACTCACGGCACGGGTCTCCTGGCTCACGGAGGCCGGATACGAAGCCGAGTTGCTCCCGCCATGGGAGCTGCGCGCCCTGGAGCCTGCATGCACGGGAAGCGTTGAGATTGCCGCGTTGTTTCCCGCCGACGGGTCGCTCGACCCGCGGTTGCTGGCCGCCGCCCTGGAAAAAGCCGTTCGCTCGGCCGGCGTGGACGTCCTGACGGACGCCAGGGCAACCTCAATTGCGATCGGCGACAGCCGTGTTTCCGGTGTGGGCCTAGTGGACGAGGTTGTGGCGGCGCCCGCCGTGGTTCTGGCCGCGGGCGCCTGGTGCGCCGGCCTCGCTCCGGGATTCCGGCTGCCCGTGCGGCCCTGCAAGGGGCAAATGTGCGCGGTACGCGCCGAGGGTCCGCGGCGTGCCGTCAACTATCCCGAGGGCGTCATCGTCCCGCGCGCCGGCGGCCGAATTGTCCTGGGCGCCACGCAGGAAGACGTTGGGTTCGACGCGCACATCGACCCTGACGCCATTCGGCAGGTACACGGCCATGCCGCCGCCATCGTCCCCGGACTCACCAATGCCGAGATCGTGGAAACCTGGATGGGCTTCCGCCCCCAGTCGGCCGACGGTTTTCCGGTCATCGGCCCGACTCCCGTCGAGGGACTCGTCGTCGCCACCGGCCACTTCACCAAGGGCATCGCCTTGGCGCCGGTGACGGCGGAACTGGTAGCTGATCTGGTGTGCAACGACCGGCTGGACCCCCTCCTCGGACCCTTCGGACCCCACCGCTTCGCCTGAGCCGCAACGGAGACCTCTGCGAAACTCCCTTGGTCCTCGAACTCGCGGACGCTTCCTGTCCCTCTGGGAGACCTTTGCAAAACCCCGCCTCGACCTCGAAAGCGGGGCCGATCTTTCTCCCTCTCCCTCTGGGAGAGGGTTGGGGTGAGGGTCTTCCGCGCACATTCCCTCGGGTTACGCAAGGGTCTCCAACGGCTGAACCGCCAGCTCACACTGCTCGGCCTCTCGCGGTCGCCCGCTAGCCGAGGCGAATCGGGTCGCGCGGATAGTCGGTTAGCACCTCGCAGCCGTCGGCGGTGACGGCCACCGTCTCGCTCACGCCCACGCCCGCCCGGCCCACGTCGCGCACCACCGCCCGCACGTGAAACACGTGACCGGGCTCAAGCGTTGGATAGGCGGCCAGCAGCCGCTCGCTGCGGCCGTCGGGGGGACAGATCCGCAGCCCGGGCACGTCCAGCCAGTCAGGCTCGAAGCTCAGCCCCACCGAATACCCGCGAAGGCCGTCCCTGAAGACGCGCGGTGGCAACTCGTGTAGCGGCTCGGATGCGTGCTCTCCGAGCTCGCGCGTGGACACCCCCGGCCGCATGCCGGCGATCGTTCGCTCCACCGCCGCCAGGCACGCCGTGTACATCGCGTCCCACAGCGGATCGGCCAGCTCGCCGATCACGCCCGTGCGGATCATGGGCGCGGTATAGCGCTTGACGCACGCGCCCCACTCGAGAATCGCCGGATGGCCGGGCGTGAGCCGTGAACGCCCGAACGTCGTGTGCGGAATGCCGGAGTTCCGGCCGGCGGTGACGATGGGCTGAATCGACATGCGCTCGCTGCCGGCGCCCACCAGCGCCTGGTAGGCGGCCGCCGCCACGTTGGTGTCGGGCGCGTCCGGGCGCAGCTCGGCCCGGGCGGCGTCGAATCCGCGCGGCGTGATCGTCCCGGCGGACCGAATGGCGGCGATCTCGGCGGCGCTCTTTCGCGCCCGCACCCCGTCCACCAGCAAGTACACGTAGCTCCACGAGGCGCCCACCGACTCCGCGGCGCGCAGATAGCTCTGGTGCGCTCCGCCGTGCTGATGGTGCTCCCAGCCCAGCCTCGCCCTGGCCCAGCCCCGATGCCGCAGCACGTCCACGAGCACGGCGGCGGGATCTTCCCCCCACGGAAACGTCACCACGTCCTCGACCCAACTCGACACGATGGCGTTGAAGGCCTCGAAGTCGTCCACCAGCAGCGTGGGCTCGCGGTCGATCCCGACGATGAGGAACATGGGCGCGAACGACGCCAGCGTCTCGTAGCCGCTGACATAGCAGACGCTGGGCGCAAAGGTGCACACCAGCGCGTCCAATCCTTCGGTCCGCATCGCGGTCCGCAGCGCCTCGTGGCGGCGCTGAAATTCGGACTCGCCAAAGCTCAGCGATCGGATGTCGTCGGCATCCGCCGGACGCTTGAGCTCACCAAACAACGGAATGGGCCTGTTCCCTCGGCAGCTGGCTGCACCGACCGAAGATCGCACAGCCGCCGCAGGCGCGCCTGGGAGATTGCGCTACGCCACGGCAATCGCGACACCCCGGCCTGCCGTGGCGCGAAAGCCGCTCGGATTTGGGGCCGACGCCCGTTTCGTCGGCTGAGAGTGTGAGATTTGCCTCGGTGCCCGACAACCTTCTCCTCAGACCCTTCGGACCGGACCGCTTTGCCCGAAACCCACCGGCCGAAACCGTCGGTCTGCGCTCTTCGGCCTCGGCGTCGTGCGGTTTGCCCGCCGGTGAGCGCCGGCATTCTGCTCCACGCGCCAGCGGCCCGGACAGGAGCCACGGTGAAGGCCTGCGGAGACGCACGTGACACATCGGCTCGAAAACTGGACACATTCGGCCGAAAAGTTGACACATCGGGCCAAAAACTGGACACATTCGGCCGAAAAGTTGACACACCAGGCCAAAAACTGGACACATTGGCCTTTCATGGTGGACACATCCCCATCATCCCGGCGTTCCCGAAGACCCGGTCCTGAGCTTGCCGAACCCTGTCCTGAGCTTGCCGAAGGAGAGGAGATTTCAACCTCCTTCCGCGCCCGATTCCCAGCCAACGCCCGCCGCCGAAGACCGGACACATCCTATGCCCAAGTGAACACATTGCCCTCGAAAGTGAACACATCAGGCCGAAAACTGAACACATTCGGCAAGAAAGTGAACACATCGGCCCCGAATCTGAACACATTGACCTCGCAGGGTGAACACATTGCAGCGGCGCCGACCACCCGCGTCCCGCCCTCCGGTCGGCCGTCCCTCCCGGGCGCCAGCCCCTGCCGCGATCCGTCAAGAGCGATTCGAGAAGGGCCCTCCAGCCTTCAGCGCAAGACCGCCCGATCCCACTCTCAACCTGCCCCTTGACTTTCGTACTCACGTCAGGTACACTCGGGCAGCCGTCTCCATCCCGTGCCCGGACTTCCCTTGCTCGCACCCCTCGTCAATCCGTCACTGCCCGGTTCCCCGCAGCCTCGCAATCCGTCGCCGTTCCGCCCCGAAAATCCGCCCCAAGCTGTCTCTGGCCAGCCCGACCCCTTAAGGGGTCGGGCTGGCCAGAGACAGCTCCCCCTTTATCCCCCGCTCGCCGCGGGGCCGGGCTTGACAGCCATGGGCTCATGCGTGACGTTGGCGCCCGTGCCGATCGGAAGCAGTTGAACCTCAGAATGTCTGCTACCCGCGTAACCCAATTCCGTTTGACCCGCCTTGCCGTAATCCTGGCAATTCTGGCTGCGGCGACAGCCTTGGTTGTGAGCCCGTCAAACGCGGCCGCGTCGCCTTCCGGCCTGCCGGGCCTTTCAATCAGCGCCACCTGCGACGGCGCCTCGGCAGCGCTCGACGACACGCTGAGCTGCAGGGTCCGGATTTCGAACACAGGCGAGACCATGCTGACCGGCCTCTTCCTCCTGCACTACCCCTACCAGACAGATCGCCCCACACCGAACTACGCGGGCTATCCGCCGCTGCATCTGGGCAACCTGGCGATGCACGAGTCGCTGATCGTGTTCACCTCCTACACGGTGACCGCCGACGATCTGCCCGGCCCCCTGGTTCAGACGTTCGGGGCCGACAGCGATCAGACGGCTGAGGCGTGGGCCTACGCCACGACTCCCCTGGTTGCGCTGTCCGCTCTCGATTCGACGACTGTCCCCCGCAGCGCGACGGTGGCCGAATTGCAGGCCAACGCCGAGGCGTTCCAATACAGCGTCGGCACGCCCGGTGGGAGCGTCACGTACTCCTCCATTGGCGGACCGCTGACCTTGAATCTGGCCCTGGCCAACGACTCGTCGTCATCCGGAATCCTCAGCTATCTCTTTGAAGGTCTAACCGAAATCTCCTGGCTGGACAATCAAGTCGAGCCAAGCCTGGCCGAGTCATGGCGGCACTCGGACGATGGATTGACCTGGACGTTCCGGCTGCGTCGTGACGTGACCTGGCACGACGGCCAGCCGTTCACGGCCCACGACGTGGACTTCACCTTCAATCGCATCATCTACAACGACGACATCCCGACCAGCGATCGCGCCTCCTTCACGTTCCGAGTCTTCGATGACGAGACCGCCTCGTGGCGCGAAGAGCGAATGACCGTCAGCACGATCGACGACTACACCGTCCAGTTCGTGCTGCCCGTGCCGTTTGCGCCCTTCCTTCGTTCAATGACCAATGCCATCTACCCCAGGCACATCCTTGAGCCGCACGTTGACGACGGGACATTCGACTCGGTCTGGGGAATCGAAACCGACCCGACCGAGATCATCGGAACAGGTCCCTTCACCATCGCCGTTCTCGAGCACGATGAACGCATCGTCCTGCGGCGCAACCCCAACTACTGGCTCACCGACAGCGCCGGTAACCGGCTGCCATACCTGGAAGAAGTCAGATACGAGATCGTCGACGGCCTGGCCGATGAACTTCCCATGTTCCGGTCGGGTGAGACGGACGTCCACGGCGTGCTGGGCGAGGAGTTCGCGACGCTCGATCCGCTCCAGGGGGAGGAGAACTTCACGCTCTACAGTCGCGGGCCGGCGTTCGGTTCGAGGTTCCTCGTCTTCAACCTGAATCCGGGCAGCGATTCCGAGACCGGTGAGCCGTTCGTGGCGCCCGAGAAGCTGCGCTGGTTTGAGAACACGCGATTTCGGCAGGCCGTGGCGCATGCGGTGGACAAGGACGCCATCATTCGCGATGTCAATCATGGGTTGGGCTACCCGCAGTGGGCCTTCGTCAGCCCGGCCGCGGGCGACTTCCACAACCCGAACGTGCAGCGCTACGACTACGACATCGAAGAGGCCAACGCCATCCTTGACGGCCTGGGCTGGTTGGATGGAGACGGTGACGGCATCCGCGAAGACTACGCCGGCAACAACATCAGGTTCAGGTTGACCACCAACTCGCGCAACGAGGTTCGCCTCCGGGTGCTGGAGATCATCCAGGCCGGTCTTACGAGCATCGGCATTCAGGGCGACATTGAAGTTATTGACTTTGGCGAGCTCGTCGACCAGTTGACCGGTAGCTACACCTGGGAATCGATCCTCATTGGCTTCGGCGGCAGTTCGGAACCCCACTTCAGCATCGCGCTATGGCACAGCGGCGAAGCGCTGCATCTCTGGAACCCGAACCAATCCGAACCGGCCACGACCTGGGAAGCCGATATTGACTCCCTGTTCATTCGGGGCAGCCAGGTACTGGATCACGAGCAACGGGTAAGGCTCTATCACGAGGCGCAGGACATCGCGGCTGACAACGTGCCCGTGATCTACACGACGCACTCGGAGCGGCTTACTGCCGTGCGCAATGTGTTTGGCAACCTGACGCCCACGCTGTTCGGACTCTGGGATGTTCGCTACGTCTACCGAACGGATCTGTAGACCGGAGGACGTCGCGTGGGCTCCGGCCTGACGGTGCTGGTGGT
>DAOUIX010000048.1:0-4373 GCA_034423235.1 Chloroflexota bacterium
GCTGGGGGACTCGGTGGCGGTGTTCGGCCAGGGCGGGCTGGGGCAGATGGTCACGCAGTTTGCGCGGATGGCCGGCGCACACCCGGTAGTTGCGGTGGATCTGCTGGACGAACGGCTGGAGCTGGCTCGCTGGTCCGGGGCGACGCACACGGTCAATGCGCAGCGCGAGGACGCCGTTGAAGCGGTTCAGGACCTGACGGACGGCGGAGCACGGGTGGTGTTCATGGTCACGCGCACGCCCAAGATCCTGCCGGACTGCATGCAGGCGGCGGCGGCTGGCGGCACGGTGTCGATGACCGGCAGCCCGCCAGGGACGGTGGAGATTGGTCTGCAGGTGGAGCTGCTGCGAAAGGAACTGTCGATTATCGGGACGTATCAGTCGATGTATCCGCGCGAGCCGTACCACATGTTCCAGTGGACGCGGGCGGCGAACCGGCAGTACATCTTGGACTCGATGGCGCGGGGGGAGTTCCGAGTCGACCGGCTAATTTCGCATCGCGAGCCGTACACGAAAGCCGCGGACCTGTATGCCATGATCGAGCGCGGTCCGGCCGGGTGGATGTCGATCATCCTGGGGTGGGACGACGCGTGAGGAGGTTTCTGGTGGCACCGCCGACGTTTTATTTCAAGAGCACCTGAACGAGTTGCCGTAAGGCCCGTGCGGCCTTGAACGCGACCGGGATCGAGTATGAACCGCGCGACTATGCGCGCAAGCCGTTGACCGAAGAGGACATCCGCGCGATCGGCGGATCCCATCCGTTGCGAGAGGTAATCAATCCGCGCAGTCCTTCCTTTCGAAAGCTCGGGATTGAGCGGGACTCGATCGAGGACGACCAGGCGCTGGCGTTGATGCTGGACAACCAGAACCTGGTGCGGCGTCCCACGCTGGCCGCGGGGGACGTGCGAATCTTTGGATTCGACGCGGAGGCTTACGAGGACCTGGCCGGCGCTGAAGCGTAGACCGGCGGTCGGATATCCTCACGTTCCGTTCATTCTTATCTGGAGGTCGCCGTGGCCCTGACCCAGGCGCAGCTTGACGAACTTCGCGAGATCGACACGCCGACGATTCTGAATGCGATTGAGACGTTCGACGTCCGGCCCAACACGCTGGGGTTCACCGGAACCAACATCCGCTACCTGGCCCCGGACATGGGCGTGATGCTGGGCTACGCCGTCACCGCGCTGGGCGACACGATGAGCGAAGACGCGCCCAAGAGCCCAGACGGGATGTTCCAGATGTGGGAGGCCGTGGACGAAACGCCGAACCCGGTGGTGCTGGTCATCAAGGATTTCGGCGACGACCCGACGCACTCGGTGCACGCGGGCGATGGGATGGCCACGCTGGCGCACGTGCTGGGGGCGGACGGCATCGTGACCGACGCGGCCCTGCGCGACCTGGAGGGCGTGAAGGGGGCCGGGATCAAGCCATTCGCCCGCGGGCTGGCCCCGTCGCACGCGAACAACCGCATCATCCGCGCGCAGGTCCCGGTGGCGATCGACGGCATGGACGTCAACCCAGGCGACCTGGTTCACGGGGACGAAAACGGCATCTGCACGATTCCCATGGAGATCGCCGACAAGGTGGCGGCGGCGGCGCACAAGATCCTGGAAGGCGAGGAAGCCACGCGGCTGAGCTACCTGGAACCGGGGTTCAACCTGGACGACTACGCCAAGGCCCGGGGCCTGACGCGGAAGGACCCGTCGCGCGGGTTTTAGCCCACTCCAGCCAGAAGCCAACAACCGCCCCGCGTCTCCGATGGGAGACGCGGGGCGGTTTCGTTGCAATTCCGGCCCGCCGCCGAGGGAGACGAAGCTCGATCGACGAGCGACTTATCGCTTGGTCGGGAAGTCGTCCCGGGTGACTACCGGGTAGGTTCGTTCGGCGCTGAGCGGCGTCGGCTGCCTGGCCAGGTCGCCGGTGGCCGTGCGGTTCCGGAGCAGGTGGACCGCCAGCAAGGTGTAGAGGCCGTCGTCCGAGCCCTGGCGGCCGCCCAGTTCAAAGTACTTGGGGGACATGATGGACATGTCCTCCAGCGGAATATCGGTGGTGGTGCGTTCCTGTTGTCGGAAGCGGCCGGCGAATACCTCGCAGATCATGGCGTTGCCGCTAGGCATGCGGGCGCGGCCGTAGGCACGGCAAACGAAGGGGCGTACCGGGTAGACCTCGCAGCGATTGTCAGGCCCGAGCATGGGGCAGCGAGTGGACTCGGTGTTGAATCCCTGGCCCACGGCGCGCACAAAGGCGCGGGGATGCTTATTGCGCATCCTGAGCCAGCGGCTGAGCGGGTTGCCGAAGCGCTCCATCTGGTCGGTGACACGCTTGATTATGGTGAGACGATGCTCTTTGGTCAGATTCTCGCGCATCCAGTCATGGATCAGGGCCCATTCCTGTTCGCCCGCCAAGACCTGGTGCATGCAGCAGCGGGCGCAACCGTTCTGGCATTCCAGGATCGGGTTGTCGCGGACCACTACTTCAGACCAGCCTTCCATGGCTTGGTAGAGGTCAGGGAGGCTGGAAGCCGATTTGGCCATGCGCGAATAGAACGCATGGAGGTCAATGGTCTCGGTCGACGGCTTTTCGGCCAATGTCGGCGGTTCCGGTTCCATGTCACCCGAAGTATGGCAACTTCGCGGCGTCTTGTACGCCGAGTTGTCGGTTGAGGCCGGAGACTCGGGGCTAATTGACCGGCGTGTACGAACCCCAGTCCGGCCGGCGACCGTCCACGTCGTCGACCTGGTAGACCTTGGCGAGGTCCCAACTGGCGAGCGCCCGGCCGGCATAGCGCGTCACGTCCGGATCGGCCGCAAGCGCGGCCACGACGCGACCCAAGAAGCGGGGCGTTTCAGATACGGCGAAGTCGACGTCCTGGTCGATGGCGTCGCGCCAGGTTGATTCGGTGACGCCAAAGCGGTCCAGCATGGCCTCCGAGCGCAGGTAGCCGGGGGTTACCGCCAAAGCGGTAATCCGGCTGGTCGCGTTGTGCTGACGCAATTCGTGATCCAAAGCCAGCGCGATCCGCATGACGGACGTCTTGACGAGGTCGTAGTAGAACTGACCCCGGTAATTCAGGTTGTTGCCGTCTGTGACTTCGACGATCAGCCCAGCGCCGCGTTCAAGCATGAGCGGCTGGTGATGATGTGTGAGTGAATGGCCTGGCGCAGCATCAGCAGACCGTTATCCAGCGACTGCTCCCAAAAGCGTTTGCCCCACGCCGTGAGGTCGTCGCCGCCCCAGACGTCGTTGACCAGGATGTCCAGCCGGCCGTCCTGTTCCTTCCGGATGCGCGCAATCAGCGACTGGACCTGCGCTGGTTCGGTGTGGTCGACCCGCATCGGAACTCCCGAGCCTCCCGCGGCATCCACCAGGTCGGCCGTTTCTTCAATGGTCTCGGACCGGTTCATGGGTGACCGGCGCTCGCGAGTCGTGCGACCGGTGCAGTAGACGGTGGCGCCGGCGGCGCCAAGCTCAACAGCGATGCCACGCCCGCAGCCGCGGGTGGCGCCGGCGACCAGGGCGACTTGACCGCGCAGCGGCGTTGGCTGTTGGACTGTCATGAGCACATAGGCGGCATGCGAGGCACGGGGCCTTCGCGGAAGTCAAGAGCCACCGGTGTGATGGGTGCGAGTGCCATCAAGTGAAGAGTGAACGCGGACGCGCGGTCAGGTTTCCCGGCAACGGGCTATCTTCCCACCGGGTTGCCCCGGCAGTATTGTCGCTGCTGACGAGCTTAACGACTGTGTTCGGGATGGGAACAGGTGTGGCCTCATCGCATGGGTCACCGGGAAACCTGACCACGCGTCGCGCAAAGCTGCAATGTTGCCGACCTAACAGCTACCAAGCCCTCGACCGTTAGTACGGCTCTGCTGAGCGGCTCACACCGCTTACACATGCCACCTATCAACCAGCTGATCTCGCTGGGGTCTTACCTGGTTAGCCCAGTGGGAGGCCTAGTTTTGAGGCTGGCTTCGCGCTTAGATGCTTTCAGCGCTTATCCAAACCGGACATAGCTACCGAGCGATGCCGCAGGCGCGACAACTCGTACACTAGCGGTCCGTCCATCCGGCTCCTCTCGTACTTCGGACAGACCCTCTCAAGCCTCCTACACCTGCGGCGGATAGAGTCCGAACTGTCTCACGACGTTCTGAACCCAGCTCGCGTGCCACTTTAATGGGCGGACAGCCCAACCCTTGGGACCTTCTTCAGCCCCAGGATGTGACGAGCCGACATCGAGGTGCCGAACTGCGCCGTCTATGTGAACTATTGGGCGCAACTAGCCTGTTATCCCCGGGGTAACTTTTATCCGCTGACCACGGCCCTTCCACTCGGAACCGCAGGGTCGCTAAGCCCGACTTTCGTCTCTGCTCGACGTGTA
>DAOUIX010000049.1:0-6972 GCA_034423235.1 Chloroflexota bacterium
CTCGACGCCCGCAAACATGATTATCATGAAAATGCCTAGCCCACCAAGTCCAAACAGGGCGAGTCCGTAGGATGCGATCTTATTTGCATTGAGGTCCTGAAATCGGCTTATCAGACCGGCGCCGAGGAAGAACGAGGCAAACGGGAAAAGCGTAACGAATACCACGAGAACCGAGGACATACTTGTGTGAACCATGAGGGCGGTTTGCTGCAAGGACGCCTGTAGTTCCGAACCGGCCGGCGCATCGGTGGCGCGCTGCGCGAGGTGGGTGACGTAGTGGCGCATACCCAAGCCGACGACAATGCTGCACCATTCGACGATGGAGACAAAGATGCCGAACCTGAGAAAGGTACCGCCAAGCCCTCCCTGCCTGGTGGCAAGCGGGAAGAGCGCCAGGACGCCGAAGCACATGAGCAACATCCCGAGCACATTCAGGAGGGTCATCAAATGCGCGAGGACCGGCGCATCGCCCATAGCGCCAACGGCGGCCGGAAAATCGGTCTGTTCCACAGGATTAATGAGGGCAATTCCCGGATGAAACAATGAGGAGATGACCGTCAGAATCACACCCACTATCAAGAACATTCCCGAGTACCTGGTTACCACTGTTGATCCGCCCTTCTTATAAGCCCAGCGTCAGTCCGTCCGATTCCCGTCTTATGGCGAGGAGCCTATCAACCACACCCGACCGCAACAACAGCCGGCAGGGTGCCCAGACTTCGTCTCGATTGAATCGAATTTCCGGATAGGGCGCGTGCAGACAAAGCCCCGGCTATTGAAGACCTGCGGTCAAAGGTCGTATGGCAGGCGCCATCAGGCGTAGACTCCGGGTGCGGCGCGCTAACGCGGGGTGGAGGCGGCGATGGCCGAGCCAAGGATCGCGGTGGTGGGGTGCGGGGGCATGGGACACAACCACACGCGGGCGGCGGTGCAGGAACTGGGCGCGCGGGTGGTGGGCGGCTGCGATATCAGCCCCGAAGCCCGCGAACGTTACCGACAGGCGTGGGGGACGGACGCCGTCTACGAGTCCTGGGATGAGCTGTACGACAGGACGCGTCCGGACGTGGTGTTCGTGACAACGCATGGGTCGTTCCACGCGCCGGCCACTATTGCCGCGGCGGAGTCCGGCTTCAACGTGTTTTGCGAGAAGCCGATGGCGCTGTCGCTGGCCGACTGCGACGCGATGATCGAGGCCTGCGACCGCAACGGGGTGAAGCTGGCGATCAATCACATCAAGCGGGCCAGCGGCTACAACGGGCTGGTGCGGCACCTGATCGCGTCGGGCGACATTGGCGAAGTGTTCGCGATCCAGGCCTACAACAAGGGGGCGCGTCCGTCGGCCACCGAGATGACGGAGATGGGGACGCACATTGCCGACTGGGCGCGGGTGTTCGCGCCGGACGTGCAGTGGGCGCATGGACACGTGACGGTGGGCGGGCGCGAGGCCACGGCGGCGGACATCAGGCCCAGCACTGAGATTCACGGCCGGCACGTCGACAGCGGCACGGTGATGGGCGAGCGCATGTTTGCCACGTACGGAGCGGCGGGCGGCATCAATATCAGCATTAACTTCTGGATGGAGGCGGATAACGACGACCGGTCGTACGGGCTGGATATCTTCGGCACGCGGGGACGCTACGCGCTGCGGCAGAGCGTGAATACGAACCTGTACCGGCACTATGGCTCGCACATGTCGCCGGTGTACAACCACCAGTGGGAACACGTGCCGATGGCCTCGGAGGACGCGCCGAACGGCGTGCCGCTGACGAAGGCGGAGGCGCGGGACCGGTTGCAAGGGATCATGTTCCGGGAGCTGTGGGAGGCGATCCAGGAGGACCGGGATCCCGAGTCGAGCGGGCGTGAAGGCCGGGCGGCGATGGAGATGATGCACGCGGCCTGGGAGTCGCACCGGCGACGGGCGCGGGTGGACCTGCCGATGACGGTGCGGGAGAACCCGCTGGACGTGTGGGCGGCGGACGCGGCGCGGGACGCCGGATAGGAGCGACTTGCAGTGACTCCGGCAGTCGACCTGGACTTCCGACCGGAGGTGCCGTCGTTTGATGCGAATGCGGCGCTGGGGCGGCGCCATGACCGGCGGGTGGCGGTGGACGATGCAGCCGGGTTGCTGGCGGAGATGGACCGGGCCGGGGTGGAGCGGGCGTTGGTGTATGCGCCGCACGCGGCGGCATTCGACTCGGCGGAGGGCAACGCGGGACTGCTGGAGGCGATTGGCGACGAGTCGCGGCTGGTGCCGCAGTTCGTCTGCAACCCGACGTTCGACGACCTGGACGAGACTGCGGCGCAGATCGAGGCGGCCGACGTGCGGGCGGTTCGGATGGCGCCGACGTTGCACCACTACCCGTTCAGGTCGTGGGTGGTCGGAGAGTGGCTGGAGTGGCTGTCGGCGCGGGGCATCCCGTTGTGGCTGCCGGCCAGCTACGAGACGAACTGGCACGACGGCGCCGACCTGGACCCGCACGCGGTTCACGAGACGGTACGCCAGTTCCCGGATCTGACGGTGGTGCTATGCGAGGTGCACTATGTGCAGGCCTCGTGGGCGCCGCCGCTGTTGCGTAGCCTGCCGAACCTGGCGATCGAGGTTTCGCGTTACGTGATCGCGGATGGCATCGCGCGACTGATCGAGGACGTGGGTCCGGGGCGGGTGCTGTTCGGGTCGCGATTTCCGGAACAGGCCATCGCGCCGCAGCTGTATCACTTGCACCGACTGGGGCTGAACGAGACCGACCTTCGGGCCGTATGCGGGGGCAACCTGGCGCGGCTGTTGAGGATGTAGGGCGATGGACACACCGGTCATCGACTTTCACAGTCATGCGGGTAGCTGGGGCAGGTACGGCGTGGATGCCGACTGCGACTTGTACCTGAAGGTGATGGATGCGGCAGGGGTGGACCGGACCTGCATTAACTGCATCTGGTTCGGGGATGCCCGGCGCGGCAACGACCTGGTGATGGAGTACGTGAATCGGGCGCCGGACAGGTTTATCGGGGTGGCGTTCGCGACGCCGCACTATCCCGAGGAGGCGGTGAAGGAGCTGGAGCGGGCGGTGCACGGGTTGGGGATGGCGTACGTGAAGATCTACCCCGACTACTTCGGGCGGCCGAACGACGATCCGGCCTACTTCCCGATCTACGAGTGGGTGGACGAGCAGGAGATGGCGGTGATGTGTCATGCGACCTACCCGTTCGATCCACCGGGGACGACCATCCAGGGCCGGTTCACGGCGTTGAGCGATCGCTTTCCCAACATGCGCTGGGTTATGGCGCATACGGCGGGGGCGCTGGACGCGGACGCCGCGGAAACCGCGCGGGTGCTGCCGAATGTCTACATGGAGACCTGTAGTTCGCGCACGGCGCTGGGGGCCACCGAGTTCAACGTGGAGCGGGCGGGCGAGGACAAAGTGCTGTACGGCTCCGACATGGCGCTGATGGATGCGCGGCAGCAGATTGCGAAGGTCGTGACGGCCGACATCCCGCGGCGGGCCAAGGAGAAGATTCTGGGGTTGAATGCGATTCGCCTGCTGCGGCTGGACGGTCCGGCAAAAGGGGGAGCGGCATGAACGAGCGAATGGCGGCGCAGACGGGCGATAGGGCGGCGATGCTGGATCTGGGGGCGACCCACGACTTCGGGGACGACGACATTGCGGCGGTGGCCGAGGTGTTGCGGTCGGGCCACGTGGGGCTGGGGCCGAAGGTGGTGGAGTTCGAAGAGGCGTTTGCCGCGAAGCACGGGGCGAAGCACGCGGTGACAGCCAGCTCGGGCACAGCGGCGATGCACGTGTGTATCGGGGCGCTGAACCCGGAGCCGGGCAGCGAGATCATCGTGTCGCCGTGGACGGCGGGCGGGTCGATCATCGGCGCGATCCTGCACAACTGCGTGCCGGTATTCGCGGACGTGGACGACACCTACACGCTGGATCCGGCGGACGTGGAGGCCAAGATCACGCCGCGCACCCGGGCGATCATGGCCGTGCACCTGTTCGGCAACCCGTGCGACATGAACGCGCTGCAGGAGATTGCCGACCGGCACGGCCTGGCGCTGATCGAGGACTGCTGCCAGGCGCATTTCGCCGAGTCGCAGGGGCGAACCGTGGGGACGGTGGGCGACATCGGCGGGTTCAGCTTTGGCGGCAAGCACCTGTCGGCGGGCACCGGCGGGGCGGTGGTGACGAACGACCAGGCCCTTTGGGAACGCGCCATCCTGTTCCGCGACGCGGCGCTGCCGCGAGACAACGGGCCGCTGCAAGGGCAGCCGTATGCCAACTACTTCCTGGCGCCGAACTACAAGATGGGCGACCTGATGGCGGCGGTGCTGCGCACGCAGCTGGAGAAGGTGGACGGGTATATCGAGCGAAAGATCGCGACGGCCGAGGCGATCATCGACGGGCTGTCGGACATGGACGAGATCACGCCGCAGCGGGTGCGGCAGGGCGACCGTCACACGTATTGGGTGCTGGGATTCACGCTGGACACGGACACATTGGGGTGTTCGGCCTGGGAGTTCGCGGATGAGGTCAGCCGGGCGGGGGTGCCGCTGGGCGGGCCGTATGTCGGGTCGGGCCGCCACGGGCCGCTGTACCGCAACCCGTTCCTGGCGGGGCCGCATGGCTACGGTCAGAGCCGGTTTCCCTTCGACTTCGAGCGCGAGACGCCGATGGATTACGCGCAGGTGGAATGCGCGCGCGGCGAGGACATCATGGGCCGCGGGGTGTCGCTGCAGATGACGCCGAACATCAGCGCGGAAGCGGTGGAGACCATCGTTGCGACCGTGAGGAAGACGACGGCTGCGTATCTGTCACGCCGCTAGGTTGGGTGTGTGGGCCGGTTCGGCCCGCGCGGGCGGCCTGGAGGGAGCGGTGTGAAGACGTATGTGTACGAGTCGTCGATCTGGCTGCCGCGGCGGCTGGACGAGGTGTTCGCGTTCTTTTCGGATGCCTCGAATCTTGAGGTGATTACGCCGCCGTGGTTGAAGTTCAGCGTGGTGACGCCGAGGCCGATCGAGATGCGGCCGGGGACGTTGATCGACTACCGGTTGCGGTTTCGCGGGTTGCCGTTGCGGTGGCGGAGCGAGATCACGGTTTGGGATCCGCCGTACCGATTCGCGGACGCGCAGGTGAAGGGGCCGTACCGGCAGTGGATCCACGAGCACACGTTCGTCGAGAAGGACGGCGGGACGCTGGCCGGAGACCGGGTGGAATACGCTGTGTGGGGCGGCGCGCTGGCGAACGCGCTGGTGGTGCGCCGCGACGTGGAGCGCATCTTCGACTACCGCAGGCAGACGCTGACGGCGATGTTCGGCAGCGGGGACGATTCGTGAGCCTTCAGATGCAAAGGAGCCGCTGAGCGGTGCGACTGGCAATCATCGGGGCGCAGCACGGGCACGTGCTGGGAATTACGCGGCAGCTCGTTGCCGAAGAGGGCGTGGAGCTGGTGGCGGTGGCGGAGGCGGAGGCATCGGTGCGGGAGGAGACGGCGGCGGCTTTCGGGGTGCCGGGCATGGCGGACTACCGCGAGCTGCTGGACGGGTCCATCGACGCGGCGGTACTGGCGCCGATCAACAACGAAAAGGGCGACGTGGCGGTGGCTTGCCTGGAGGCAGGGGTGAGCGTGCTGCTGGACAAGCCGGCGGTGACCACGCTGGACGACCTGGACCGGCTGGAGTCCGCGGCGGGCGGCTCGGCGGCGCTTAGCTGCGCGTTGACGCTGCGGTTCAGCGGTCCGTACCTGGCGGCCCAGCGGGCGATCGAGGCGGGCGAGATCGGGCAGGTGGTGTCGTCGATGGCGCAGCGGCCGCACAAGTGCGGGCCGGCGCGTCGTCCGGCCTGGTTTTTCGACCGCGAGTTGAACGGCGGGGCGCTGGTGGATCTGTGCATCCACGACGTGGACGCGGTGCGCTGGCTGCACGGCTGCGAGCCGACCGGCGTGGCGGCACAGCATGGGGCGACGCGATTTGCGGAGTACCCGACGTTCGCGGATCACGCCGAGGTGTGGCTGCGGCTGGCAGACGGCGGATCGGCGTTCCTGCGGGCCTCCTGGCTGACGCCGGACAGCGCGCCGTATCACGGGGACTGCCGGATGTTGATCGAGGGCACGGACGGGTCGATCGAGATCCGGACGACGGCCGAGGACTCCTGCACGATCGACAAGGGCGGCAGGCAGCGGACGCTGACGGACTTCGAGGGGCCTTCACTGGACACGCCCACGGCGGATGCGCCGAACGCGCTGGCGCGCGACTTCATTGCCGCCGCGCGCGGGGAGACGGACCTGGCGATTACGGCGGCGGACGTGATTGCCTCGCACCGCTGGACGCTGCTGGCGCGGGACGCCGCCGACCATGGAACGCTGGTTACCGGTTCGTAGGGTCCGGCGGCTAAGGTTCAGCCAATCAGATTTGGCTGGTAGAGCACAGGGGAGCGCGCCATGGCATGGGACTTTGAGCAGATCGACGGTCCGTACGGCAACGTTACGGAGGGTCCGTCCTGGGACGGGGAGGCGCTGCTGTTCACGAGCATTCAGCAGAGCCGGATCATGCGCTTCGACCCGACGACGGGGGAGTCGACGGTCCACCGCGAAGGCACCAACTACTGCAACGGGCTGATATTCGACCCGAACGGCGTGCTGTACGGCTGCGAGGGCGGCGCGCGACGGGTGGTGCGGTACAACGACGACGGGACGACGACTGCGCTGACGGACGGGTTCGAGGGGCAGCGGCTGAACATTCCGAACGACCTGGCGATCGACACCATGGGGCGCATCTGGTTTACCGATCCCTATTACGAGGGCGCGGCCGGTCCCTGGACGGAGGACCGGGGGAACAAGGACCTGGACCACGATTCGGTGTACCGGCTGGATCCGCAGGATGACGGGTCGTGGGTGACCAGCCGGGTCACGTTCGACACGACGCGTCCGAACGGGTTGCTGTTTTCGCTGGACCACTCGGTGCTGTTCGTGGCGCAG
>DAOUIX010000050.1:0-1836 GCA_034423235.1 Chloroflexota bacterium
CGCAAACCGTGGATCCGCATGCAGCGACACGTACAGGATGTCGTCCCGCGTATACGTCAGGTGCTGGGATCCGTTCCCGTGGTGGTAATCCACATCCAGGATCGCCACCCGCCCCTCGCCGCTCAGCAGGTTCGCCGCCACCACCGCGTTGTTGAAATAGCAGAACCCGCCCATCCGGTCATGCTCCGCGTGGTGCCCCGGCGGCCGGCACAGCGCCAACGCGTCCGTTGTCCCGTCCCGCACCAGGTCCGCCCCCGTCAGCGCCACGTCTACCGCCTCGCGTGCCGCCCCATACGTCGCCCGCATCAACGGCGCGTCCTGACCAAACGAATATAACGCCGCCCGCTCCGCCGGATCCGACCGCTCCGGGACCGCGGGATCCAGCGACACTCCAACCGCCGTCACGCTCTCACCAGGTTCCAACTCCGTACACGTATCCCGCATGAACTCCCGGTACTTCGGCTCATGCACCGCGTCCAGAACCGCGTCGTCATGCGCCGCCGGCGCCACCAGCCGCGCCAGCCCCGCAGCCTCCAGCGCCTCCCGGATCAACCCCGGGCGCGCCGGCGTCTCCGGATGGTCATACACCTGCCCATCCACCGTCTGCAACATCGGCGCATGCCCCACGTGCCCATCCGACCAAACCAATGGAATCGCCAGAGCCGCACCTCCGGAAACGCTCAGGGGCCCGTGATTCTCCCACGAGCCCCCGAGTCCGCCCCTGGTTTGTGGATCCCTACGCCATAAACGCCTTCAGATGCCCCGCCATGTTCGGCCGCCGCAGCTTCCGCAGCGCCATCGACTCAATCTGCCGGATGCGCTCGCGCGTACGACCAAACTGCTGGCCGATCTCCTCCAGCGTCAGCGGCGTCCCCGTGCCCAGGCCGTAGCGCAGCCGCAGCACCTCCTGCTCGCGCGGCTCCAGCTGATCCATCGCCTCCGCCAGGTGCTCAGTCAGCATGCTGTCGGCAATCTGCTCCAGCGGTTCCTCGGCGTCTTCATCAGGAACCAGGTCGCCCACGGCCGTCATGCCATCCTCGCCCACCGGAGCGTCCAGCGAAACCGGCGCGCGCGATATCCGGTTCAGCGCCGCCATCTGCTCCTCGCTGAACCCCAACTCGTCGGCAATCTCCCGGTCCGTCGGCTCGCGACCCAGCGTCAACTGCATGTCCCGCCGCACCCGCGAGGCCTTCGCCAGCCGGTCGTGCGTATGCACCGGCAGCCGGATCGTCCGGCACTGCTCGGCGATCGACCGCGCAATCGACTGCCGGATCCACCACGTCGCATACGTGCTGAACTTGTACCCGCGCCGCCAGTCGAACTTCTCCACCGCCCGCATCAGCCCGCTGTTGCCCTCCTGGATCAGGTCCAGCAGCGGCACCTCGTGGCCCGTGTACTTCTTCGCCACGCTCACCACCAGCCGCAGGTTCGCGTTGATCATCTGCTGGCGCGCCGCCTCGTCCCCGCGCTCGATCGCCTTCGCCAGCCGCACCTCGTCCTGCGCCGACAGCAGCGGAATCCGCCCAATCTCGTTCAGATATCGCCGCACCGGATCCCCCGCCGTCTCGCCGCCCGTCGACGCCCGCACCGTCGTCCCCGCCGACTTCCCGTAGCGCGCTGCCGGTCGTTCGTCGCCCGGCGCCTCAACCCACACCACGTCATCCAGCCCCAACTCGTCCGCAATCGCGGCGCCCGCACTGGACCGTGCCGTTGTCGCCATCGCCCGAACCGTGTCCGCTGCCATCTCGGTAGTCATCGCCCGCTGGCCCTTTCACGTCCTTCGCTGGATCCCCCCGCCGCCGACCCCGTTGTCCTTGGCGGGTCTCCCGCGGGTTC
>DAOUIX010000051.1:0-12212 GCA_034423235.1 Chloroflexota bacterium
CCCCACGCCCCCGCGACATCGAAAGGTACGCCCATGACCCTCCCACAGCCCGCCTCCGCCAAAACCTTCGCCCAGCGCCTCACCAGCCTGGCCGACGCCCACCTCGAGCAACTCTGTCAAACCGTCCTGGACCGCGCCCTCACCGGCGAACGCTGGGCCATGGAACTCGTCATCCGCTACGCCTACGAGCACGACCAGGCCGGCCGCAACGACACCCTCCTCGACCTCCTCCACGAACTCCGCCACCGCACCGCCCCCGCGGCCTAGGGCCTGCATTGCCGTTCGTGGTGAGCCGCCCCAGCGTCCGTCGGGAGGTGTGTCGAACTACATCCCTCGGCAGCCACCCCTCCCAGCAGTCCCCTCTGTAATCCCGAGCTCCCCCGAGCGCCTGCCGTGAGCCCGTTGAAGGCCTTGTTGAATCGAGAACATCCCTTTCCTTAGCGCCGTAGGCAGCACTCCAACTTGAACCGTCGTATCCTAGATTAAATTAAATCTCCCAAAACCATATCTGGTTCTACTCAAATTGACTTAGACATACCGCATTGTCCAGCAGGGCCAGGCCGTAGTGTTGGCGGCAAAATCCCACTATCCCTTACGAGGAAACGATCAATATTGGAAACTATGCTAGGTCGAGTAACACGGGAAGGGCATCCCTAACTTCGTTCTCTGTACACGCTAGGTACTGAGCTGCCGTGTCCTGCGTAATTATCTCTTTTTCAATCGCTTCCGCTGCCAGAAAGGCAAATCGACCGCGCCGCTGTGCAGGCGTCACTCTGGGCTCGAAGTAGTCTAAGGTGAAATCCTCTGCCGCCTTCTGCTCATCCGTGGGCTCCAACCAAATTTCTGATTCAGGCGGAAGCTCAGCTTGTCTCCACCAGGCATTCCCGACATGGAAGAGGGCTGCGGCCTTTCCAATTCCGAATTCCAACATCACTTGCTCAACACTTGCTGCGCTCACTTGCGCGGGATGCGGCACGATCTGCTTTACGGCATTCCGGGGTGCCAAGAACTCAATTGCAAAGGCGTTGGCTCGCTGCTCGACATAGTCCGGCAACTGGTCGTCGTGTTCGGCGTCACGCGCGACTTGCTCGTAGCTGTCAACTCTGACACTCGACAGCTGCTCCTCTGGGTCAAAGAGGATATGCGCCAATTCATGCGCAAGCGTCGCTCGCCGGATCCACACGTTGGAGTTCCGACCCTCAATGTTGAGGACGATTCCCCGCTGACCGTGCGAGGAAATGGTCGCGCCGGCAATCTCCGATGGAAGCTCAACCTGAATGATCGGGATGCCGAGGCGGCCTTCGACAAGCTCCCGCATCGACTCGATAGGTTCAAGACCGATCCCCAACTGCTCCCGTGCCTGTCCGGCAAGTGCATATCCCGCCTGCCAGGCCGGAGGGCCGTAGTTGGGCGAGGCCTCAAATCCATCCGCCTCGCTTTGCTTTTCCAACCAACGCTGAAGCAGAAGCTGCGACCTGATAATCGAAGCGGCTTCGGAGAAGCGCAGCACGGTCCGAGGAGTGAGCTGAGCACTGGTCGGAGTTGGTACGCGCTCGACCTCTAGGACGCGCAGCCTGACGCCAAGCTCTGGATCAGAACCCGCGCGCTCATCAATGCTCAGCTTGGCAGGGTCGAGGCCAAGAATGAATGCTAAGTGCTCAAGTTCTCTGAGCCCCAACTGTTCGATGTCAGTCTCTGCGAGTTCAACGACTTCAGGATCCAAATTCGCGGCGCTTGCAAGCTGAGCCTGTGTGACGCCCAACGCTTCGCGCTGTTCATGAATCGCATGCTCAATTGCGCCGGTTCGCGCCAGCAATACGGCGGACAACCGGTCGTCGATCTCAGCAAGTACCTCGGATCCGTACGCTTCAATGACCTCATGCTCGGTAAGGCGGCGACCAGTTGCGGAACTTCCCGGCTCGTATCGGGCGAGTTGGTATTTGCCCCGAACGAACAGCGTCGTGGTGGCTTCATTCATTCCCCCACCGCCAGTCACCGTTCGAGCCAGACGCGCTGGGGTCTGTCAATCTCTGGATCCCAGCCCAGCGAATGCACATCAAAGCCTACAGCACGAAAGAGGCGTTCGGCATCCTCCAGGTGGTCGCGGTCCCTGGGCGGATATCGACCGGATGAGCCGGATAGGTATATCAGAGGCGGCGCTCCGAACCAGATTTCTCCCCCGATCGACGCCTTGCCGCCGCCCGTCAGATTCGTGTGATGCAGCTTGCTGGGGCCTAGCCGCGCAAGAGGCGCTTCGGATATGCACGGCCGTCCGCTCTCATCAATCACCCACAGGTGGCAATTCTCGCCGGCATCATCGTTCTCGAAGCGCCGAGGAGTTCCCTGCGGTGCACCCTTAGGCACCTCGTTCAGGCAAAACAGCCCATCGGCAACATTAACGCGCTGCAATTCAACGGCCGGATAGTCGGCTGCGCCTCGGCGTCGATACGGGCGCGGAGGGTAGCGTTTCAGGAAATCGCACAAGCAATCTTCAGCGTCTGCGGACATTACGCGACGACGCGTGCCAATCTGCGGGATGCGGCTGGTGCAAGCCGTCGACCGCGAAAGTGAATCTGAAGCCCTTCCGAGTAGCGCCGTCCAAAGCGACCCCATTGGCGGCACGCCAAAATGCTGCGGGACAATACTCCAATGCCCCGAACGCCGCAAGCGCGCGGTGCGCCGGATGTGCCTGTCTTGGGCGCACGGTGAACCGCTGTCCATGGCTGCCCTCGCTCCTAACGCCAAATCTGGGTCTCCCGCAGCCTCTCAATGCCTACCGACCACTTGAGAGCGATAGCCAGCCCTTTTCTCGGCGTGGGAAGCCTCTCGTGTCTGGCCGGGTCAGAGTCCGCTTCGTATTCTTACAGTGTACGACCGATGGTGCATTGCATCAACCAGTCTTCGCAGGGCTGCCTGTTTCGAGAGTCTGTTTAGCTGTACCAACCTCAGACGCGTGAGACTCGGCTGACCATCGAGTGAGCCACGAGATCGCCGCCGGACTCTCTCAACGACCGAAGCTTTTGACCTTGGCTACGCCACCCGTGATAGGCGGAGTGGCCCATGACGTCTCTTATCGGGCTTCAAGCCGAGTTCCTGTGCTAGTTCGCCTTCCAGCTTGGCGACGGCCGCGTTCTCCCATTCGTCGGCCTTCATCCGCAACTCGCTCGCTTGTTCCGCAGCGTCCGCGATTTCATTCTCTAACATTCTCGTGAGTCTCGGGATTGGGAGACGTTCAACGTCCTCTGATGCCAAGTGAGGAATAGAAGTTCCGTAGGCTTGGCTCACAACGAGTGGCTTTCCAAGGGTCGGGTGCGAGAGCACGGTTTGGAGGTAGCCGGAGCGAACCTTTTCGAGATTCGGAATAACTCGAATGATGTCAGCCGTCACCACCTTGTCCGTGTGCCATGTATTGGCAAGTATCGCTTGCCCGTTGATTCCATACGTCTGCCCTGAACACGCCATAAGTAGCCATCCACGCTGGACTAGATAGTTTTCTAAATTAATATTTGTTGCGGGCGTCAAGAACTTCGTGAGCTCCGGATTGATACTGAAGATTTGTTCGCCATGAAGGTATGAGGCGCCAGTATCGCCGAAGATGCGCTTGAATCGTCCTGGCAAGAGGATCCGCGCAATAGTGCCCAATGTCGTGGTCGCTGAGGCATTCTGCTCATACGCTTGCGCAACGAATTGAGATTGAGGACTGTACGCGTTCGCCTCCATCCTGCGCCGTCCCACAAAGAGCCGCGATGAAGGAACGGTGTAGCCCTCTTCCGACGCTAGGTCTGGCTGATTCTTCATCGCCTTCGCGAACTGCTCTCGCGCGGCGTTGTCCAGTAGGTACGCTTTGTCTCGCGCCTGAAATACCGCAGTTACTTTCTCGTGTGTTTCATCAACGAGATGATTAAGTATGGGAATCGGCAATTCGGTGAGGTGTGCCACATCCAAGTGCTTGATGACATTCCCATAGTGGCTTGCGCGCATCATTGCGCGTCCGAGCGAAGTGCGGAGAAAACTGTATACATAACTTCGTGTATTGAGCTCATCGACTTCAACACGCAGCAAGTCATGCGAAATCACCAGATTGGCGTGCGCAGAATAGGCCATAATCGAATTGTCGACGGTGCCCGAGCATGTGATGAGAATCCAACCCGGCTCGACGTAGCGGCGTCGTAAGTCTGGAGTCTTGCTGGCTGCGAGCCATTTCCGAGGCGTGGGCCAAATGTCGAAGACTTGCGTAGCTGCCAGGAATGGGGTCCCGTGCTCAGACTCAACCTGGATACCCTTGAGACGGTTCGGCTGCCAGATGCGCGCGATTTGCCCGAGTTGACGGGTCTTGAGTGGTGAGCGCCGAAGATTTCGCCGGACGATGTATCCATCGGACAGAAATCCTTCAGCCTCAAGCCGCCGATCCCCAGCACTGATCTCGGAGATTGGCACGCTTACGAAAGCCGCTTCATGCGAGACCGAAGCTACCCCAACACCGACGGATCTTCCAATCATACGGCTACTAGCCAACCTCGGAATGCTCGGGCGATCTGCATAGTGTTATCGTCTTCAACCTTCTGTTTGACTTCAATTGTGCGATAATACGAAGCGCCGTCGCGCACCCGCTCCTTTACCGTCTCTACAATTTCATTGCCTTCAGAGTCTCGCACGTATGTCGTGTTGCCGCGTTTGTCGTGCCCGATGTGATTCGCCAGAGCCATGAAGACTTCGTATTCGTTCTTTCTACCGGCGGCCCGCTCCAATTCAATCTCACGAAACGTCTTTCGCTCTAGCACGAGGACGCTAGTCTGAGTACCGTTACGTGGCTGGAATGCGTCGGGATGTAAGTCAATGCTCGCCAACACGCGAGTCTGCTCGAAGATCCATTCGCGCACGTAGGCGAGACTAGGGGATCCTAGGATGCCGTCAGGCAGGACAATTGCTAGTCGCCCGGTGCCGGGTTTCAGAAACCGAACGCAACGCTCGACGAAGAGGATTTCGGGCGGCTGTGATCGCTGCAGTTGACGCGGCTGGCGCATGAAGTAGCGATCGTTTTCCGCATCGAAGTCCCAGACGTACGCTAGGTCGTAGCGCTCCAGTATCGCTGGATCGTCAATCTTTATCTTCGATCCAAACGGTGGATTCGTGAATACCAAGTCAACCGAATCATCGAGATTCAAACCTCGCAATTCACTACTCCACGTTACGGATGCCGCTAGGGAATTGCCCTGGTAGAGCCCGCCTGCGCCATCGTTGTTCATGACCATGTTCATCTTCGAAGCCTTGACCAAGTTTGGATTGAGGTCAATTCCGACGATCTGCTGATCAGCGTATTCACGAATCTTCTGGTGCAATTCGCGAAACTCGATCTCGCTTGGGCTCTCCGGGTTGCGCCACCTAAGTGCCGCACGCTCGCGCAGCTTGTCAATAACGTGATTCATGGCGATGGTCAGGAAGCCACCAGTGCCGCATGCAGGATCGAGCACCAAGTCGTCCGGTGCAGGATCAAGCATTTCGACTGCCATCCGGCAGATATTGCGTGGAGTGAAGAACTCGCCTCGGTCGCCACGGAGATTGGAGCCAACGATTTCTTCGTAGGCCTTACCCTTTACGTCGATATCACTCTCCAGCAAAGACCACGTCTGGAGCTGGGAGACGATGTAGGCGAGCACGGGCGGCTCCAGCTCGATAATCTCGTTTGGATTGAATATCGTGCCGTACTTCTGCTGGACTTTCGCGAAGAGACTCGCGATTCGATCTCTGACTTTTAGCCGGCCGTTGAGGCCTCTCATTTCCGGTGAAGTGGCGTAGAATGTGATTACGTCTGAGCGCTCGTCCTCGATCTTGCAGAAAATCAGCTTGAGCAGTTCCCAGAATGCCTCTGGCTTTTGGAGTCCTTGATTTCCGGCAATGTAGTTGTGACATCGCTTGAACGTGAAGAGCAGGGCGTCGCTCGTGGCTGAGCGCAGTTCGCGAAATCTTGGACGCTCGGCCTCTTCAAGAGATTTGCCCTTCTGGGGAAAGTCCGCTATTTCGTCAAATCGAGCGGTTCCGTTGTCGTATGTCTTGCGGTAGCAGAATCGCTCGTCGCCGTTCGTCCACATGCCGAACTCAGCATTGACGCAGCCTGCCATGTAGCTCTTCAGCTGCTCAATGCCCTGTTCCCGATGGTTTGACGAGATCTTCTCCGACTTGCACTCAATGATTGCCCAAGCGTGCTGCTGCTCGTGCGCTGTTCCGTCCGGGAAGATCGCAAGATCAACTCGTTTCGATGTGCGACCGAGCTTCACTCGGAACTCGACGGCGATCTCGCGGCGCGGATACTGATACTCGCGAACCAGCGACTTTTCTATCTCTTGCCGGACGTATTCCTCGGGCGTCTCCTTGCGAAGCGTCGAGTCGATGAAGTCGACGATCTTGCCCTGCGGAACGATGAACGGGGTGTCTGGCTGCCCGTCCATCGGCTAGCTGGCACGGCCGGACAATGACTCTCGCAGCATGGCGCGTCCGCCCTCCGCACGCTGGCACCGCCCAGCAAACCATACCGTCTCGACGGCTTCCATATCGAGGCTGAGAACTCCGGATCCCAGAACTGGGCCGGGGCTGCTCTGTGAACGTGCAGACTGCGACCAGTCCTCGTGCGCTCGATCGAAGCGGACCTCCAACCTGAACTCGTATCCCTGCCGCGACCCACGGTTCTGGGCCACGCGCCGGGCAAACGCTTGCCTGTCGTACGCAAAAAGAGTATAATACCTCAGCCAGCCAGCGATCTCTCACCGGTCCGCCACGCTCAAGCCGCGTGCGAACCCGTCCCGGGACACGATCCCCCTTCATCTCATGCTGGTCCCTTTCCCCGTTACGAATTCCCTCCACGCCGTCTCAGCTGCGTGCGCCAGTTCCTTGCCAGCCGCCTACACCTTCTTTCTTAAGCGGCAACACCGGAGTCAAGCGTGAACCCCTGCCACCCCTTCCCTCGCGTCCTTTCACTGCAGCCCCGGTCGACGACTGGCGCCGCACTGGCACCGGACACCTGGCTCTGTCACGCCCCGATCAGTCGTCGCCGCGAAGACATCCCCGCCTCGACTGGACACATCCCGCGCAAGAGTGGACACATCACGCTCGAAACTGGACACATTCGGCAAAAAAGTGGACACATCGGCTCGCACGGGGTTGACACATGCCTCGCCGGCAGGAGCGTGAGCCTTAGACGCTCCAGGGTCCGCCGATGAAAGACCCTCGGGCCGAGTTCCTGTCCCTGGCCCGCCAGCCTGGCGCCAACCGACGCGCCCTCTGCCGCCGCTTCGGCATCTCTCACACCACCGGCTACAAGTGGCTCCGCGAGGCCCGGGCCCAGGACGCCGCTCCCGAACACTCGTCCCTCGACGCCCAACGCGCCATCCGCGACGCCCTCTGGCAGCGCGTCGGCTACAAGCCCTCCCCGGCCCAGCGAGCCGCCCATGACTCCCCGGCCCGCATCCGCCTCATCGCTGGTGGCGAGCGCGCCGGCAAGAGCCACAGCGCCGCCATGGAACTCTTTGGACGCATCCTGCAGGGCCGGCTCTACTGGATCGTCGGGCCCGAGTACGACCTCTGCCGCCCCGAGTTCGAATACGTCCTCGCCGCCTGCCGCCGCATCGACGCCGTAGCCGCCGTCCGCGAACCCGCCACCGCCCGCGCCGAGCTCATCACCCGCACCGGCGCCCGCATCGTCACCCGCAGCGCCCGCGAACCTGAACGCCTGGCTGGCGAAGCCCCCGACGGAATCCTCGCCTGCGAGGCCGCCCAGCTCCCCGCCGCCGCCTTTCTACGCCTCCGCGCTCGGGTTGCCGAGCGTCGCGGCTGGCTCTGGCTCAGCGGCACCTTCGAGAGCGCCCGCGGCTGGTACGCCGACAAGTTCCGCGCCTGGCAACTCACCCAGCCCTCCGAGTCCCGCGCCTTCTCCATCCCCACCTGGGAAAACCTGGCCCTCTATCCCGGCGGCCGCAAGGACCCCGAGATCGCCGACCTTGAGGCCATGTTTCCGCCCGATCTCTTCATGGAGCGCTTCGGCGGCGTCCCCTGCCCGCCATCGACGCTGGTGTTCCGCGAGTTCGACCCGCGCCTGCACGTCAGTGGCGCTGCGGCGGCGAGCGGATCGCCCGTCGAACTGGCCATCGATCCCGGCTACGCCGGCGCCTACGCCGTGCTCGCCATCGAGCAGCGCGGCGCCGATGTGGCCGTCATTGACGAGGTCTACATGCGCCGCACCATCGCCGGCGACGTCATCGCCGCCTGCCGCCAGCGCCCCTGGTGGCCGCGGGTTCGCGGTGGCGTGATCGACGTGGCCGGCAACCAGCATCACGCCGCGCCCAGCCAGGTCGAAGTCTGGGCTTCCCTCGCCCGCATCCGCCTCCGCTCCCACCGCGTGCTCCTCAGAGATGGCATCGACCGCCTGCGCACCTTCCTCCGTGACCCGACGACCGGCTCTCCCCGCCTCGCCGTCGCCCCCCGCTGCCGCTGGCTCGTCCGCGAGTTCGGGCTATACCGCTACCACGACGACTCCGACCTCAAGTCCGTCTCCGAAGACCCCATCGACCGCGACAACCACGCCCTCAAGGCCCTCAGCTACTGGCTCTACGACCGCTTCGGCCCCGTCGAACGCCCACCCCGCCAGAGCATCCCCTTCCGAATCACGTGGTAACCCGCGCCCTCGGCCCAGCCCAACGCCGTTCGCCGCTCCGAAAGCCGCGAGCGGCCGCACCCGCGTTCCCTGCGCGTCGCCGCTCGCCGGTCAATCCGCCCAAACTGACTCTCGCCAGCCCGACCCCCTATGGGGGTCGGGCTGGCGAGAGTCAGTTCCCCCCTTCACCCCCGACACCCACGCCGCAACGATCCCTTCCGGGGTCCATGAAAACGTCGGCGGGCTGCGCTCTAGTCGACGTCTGGCGCGTCGGGGTCGGCGCGGGCGCTCACAAGCATGACGATCGGATCGGCGCCGTCTCCGGCGCTGATAGCCAGCCGCATCAACCCCGCGTCCAGTTGCAGGTCCACAAACGCCAGCCGCCGTTCGATTTCGGCCACCGCGTCATCCCGGCTCGCCAGGTCGTCCAGATCCGCTTCGGCGCCATCGGGTCCCGACTCGATCAGCACACCGCCGGCCGTGGGATCCACGTTGCGTCCCACCGGACCGCGCGCCAGGGCTGCCGCCACGGCCATACCCACGTCACTACCGGCGCGATCCGCAATGGCCGCCAGCGCAAACGTCGTTCGATCCGCGTCCAGCGCGTCCGCCAGCGCGATCACGGCCTTCACGGGCGGCGCGCGCCGCTCGCCCTTCTCCACGTGACTCAGGAAAGAATGCGAAATCCCACTGGCCTGGGCCAGCCCGCGGTACGACAACCCAACGGCCAGCCGCGTCGACCGCAGCACCGCCGCGAATCGCATCCCCTGCCGCGTTTCGCTCATCCTGCCTACATCGTACCCATATGGTTGACACAACGCGAGCCTTTGTCGTAATCTTTCTGTATACAGACGGCGATGCGCCGGGGGCCGCCGATTTCGACATCGCTGGCACTTGCGGACTCCCGGCGCCTCGCCTTCTCACAACGAAAGGCTCACGTGCTTGAAATCCGGCGCCACCAAGAGCGCTACACGCTTCATGCCCGAACGCCGGGCCACGATGACGCGGCCGAATATCCGCTCACGCCAACCAACCACCAGGCCGCCTGCCGTACCGTGCGGAAGGTACGCCGCGAGACCAACCCAGCCCGCTTCGAACGCGCCTGCCTGGCCGCGGTCGCCGCCGCCGGCGGCAACGACCTGCCACCCGCCCATCGCCGCTTCGTCAGCCAGAGCCTCGACGAGGAAGCCGTTCGCCGCGGCCTGCTGCTGCGAGCACATTGGCACTGTCCGAAATGCGGTGCGCCGGGCGCCCAGTGGACGCCCGGCTGTCTGCGCACCGACTGCGACCAGGCCGCCCCGGAGCGCCTGGCGCACTGGGACCTCTGCCGCGTTGCCTCCGTTGACGAACTGCTCACGCTGATGGTCAGCGAGGGCTACGCCCGCATCGGCGCCGCCGCCCACGCCGCCCGCCTCCGCCGCCTGCGGTTTGACCTTACCGCCCTGCTGCGGGAGTGCCGGCCCGGGCTGGCCCGCCGCCTCACACGTTGGGCCCGGGAGGCCGACGAGGTCCACGCCGTTCGCGCCACCGAGATGCTTGATCTGGCCGCCCGCCTCGGCGCGCGAATTCACGCCGGACCCGACTCCAAACCCGAGGCCGATCTCACCCTCGCCCTCACCAGCGCCCAGGCGCATTCCGCCGGCGCACCTGCAAAGGACTACGCATGACCGCCACTGCCGTAACGCCAACCCAGCCCTCGTATCGCGACAACCAGGCCGACGAGTCGCAGCCAACTCCGGACGCCGGGCCCGAGAACGAACTCGGCTCTCCAGATGACTTCCAGGCCGCCCTCCAAGCGGAGGTCGCCAAGCGCATCGACGCCGTCGAACGCCGCTGGCAGTCCCGCAAGGACCGCGAACTCAACCGCGCCCGCCGCCGCTGGGAGTCCGAAGCCGGCCAGGCCATCGACCCCGAACTCCTCACCTGGATCGCCCAGGCCGACCCCCGCGAAGTGGGCCAGTGGCTCAAGGCCGGGCTCACCGAGGGCCAGGCGCCCGAGCAGTCGGCGTCAAGTGCCCAGTCGGAAAGCCAGCCGGCGCCTGACGTGGCAGAGGCGCCCGACACCTCCGCGGCCAAGGACCAGTCGCAACCCGACGCACCCCGACTCAAGGCTGAACTCCAGGCGGCGGTCAACGCTCCCGCGGCGGTGACGGAAGTGACCGCGTCAGAGTCTGAGTCTCTGGACTCCGACCCGGCGTCGGATCCCGACCGCACCGGCCAGTCGGATGCCGCAGCAGCAGACGACTCGCCGCCCGTACCGGACCTGGAACGCGAGGCCCAGGCCCGCGCCCGGTTAGCCGAACGCCGCAGCCAGGACCCCTCGCCCGACCTGTTCCCCAGCCGCGGCGCCCCCGCCGACGCCTTTCACCAGGTCGAAGCCGGCTTCGCCCGCGGCGAGGTGGATCTCGACACCTACGAAACTGCCCGACGGCGGCGCGGCCTGACGTAAGCGCAGAACGTCCGCAAATCGGCCCCGGACCCCGATCCCGAATCGGCGTCCGGGGCCTTGCCTTGATCTGGCAGACATACCCGCGCCGATATACTCACCCGCCCGCACGCAGACAGATGGCGATGCCTGTCCCGCCCGTGATCGAGTGGCGTGACGGCGCGGTTCGGATCCTGGACCAGCGCCGCCTGCCGGACGCCGTCGAGGTGCTGCACTGCACCACGGTGGAGCAGGTCAACCAAGCCATCCGAACCCTCGCCATCCGCGGCGCCCCCGCCCTCGGCGTCGCCGCCGCCTACGCCGTCGCACTGGCCGCCACCCGCGTCGATGCACCTGGGACAAAAAAATTCCTGGAACGCTTGGACGCAGTCATCGACCAGGTCATCGCCACCCGCCCCACCGCCGTCAACCTGGCCTGGGCCGCCGAGCGCATGCGTATCGCCGCCCGCTCGCGGGCGGCGGACGACATCCAGACCATACGGACGTCTCTGCTGGCTCTCGCCCACGAAATCGCCGCCGACAACGAACAGCGCCACCGCGCCCTCGCCGAAGCCGGGGCCGACCTCTTCGCATCCGGCCAGCGTGTGCTTCACCACTGCAACACCGGTCCGCTCGCCACCGCCGCCAGCTATGGCACGGCCCTCGGTGTCCTCCAGGCAGCCAACCAGCGCCACGGCATCGAAGTCGTCGTCAGCGAGACCCGTCCCCTGCTCCAGGGCGGCCGCCTCACCACCTGGGAACTGGCCCAGTGGGGCGTGCCCTTCACCCTCATCACCGACAGCATGGCCGCCGACCAGATGCGCCGCGGTGGAATCAACGCCGTCATCGTTGGCGCGGACCGCATCGCCGCCAACGGCGACGTCGCCAACAAGATCGGCACCTACAGCCATGCCGTCGCCGCCGGCGCCCACGGCCTCCCGTTCTACGTGGCCGCCCCGGTGTCAACGATTGACTTCGACACGCCCAACGGCGACACCATTCCCATCGAGGAACGGGCCACCGAGGAAGTCCACGGCTACGGCGACTGGCGCTGGTCGCCCTCCGATGCGCCCGTCGCCAATCCGGCCTTTGACGTCACACCTCACGAACGAATAACCGCCATCATTACCGAGCACGGCGTCC
>DAOUIX010000052.1:0-2221 GCA_034423235.1 Chloroflexota bacterium
GCATCCTCGCTGTCGGCGCCACCTTGATTGGCTTGCTGGTCACGTTTCGGCGCGACGCGCGTGCCGACAACCAGGCCTTGCGCGCCGAATTTCGCGCCGACAATCAGCGTCTACGTACGGAACTCAATGCCGGCTTGGCCGAAGTCCGCGGCGGCCTGGCCGACGTGCGTAAGGACGTCCAGGCCCTGACCGAGCGCGTGTCTCGACTTGAAGGCGTCATCGAGGGCCTCTTCGGCCGACCCGGTAACCGCGACCGCCACGACGACGCCGCCTAGCCAACCCCCGCGCCAGGCCCCAGGCCGAGGCTGACGCCACCAACGACCGGCCCTTCAGCGCCTCTCCCGCGTTCCACGGCCCGTGCTACAGTCAGACTCACACGGGCGGCCGAGCTTCAGATTCCAAACCCACCCCATGGAGCCGCCCATGACCCCCGAACTTATCGGAATCCTGGCTGTTGGCGCGACCGTCATTGGCCTCATGCTCACCTTCAGACGCGACGCCCGCGCCGACCTGGCCGAGGTCCGCTCAGATTTGGCGGATCTCCGCAAGGACGTCCAGGCCCTGACCGAGCGCACGTCTCGGCTCGAAGGCCGCATGTCCCGCCTCGAAGGCGTCATCGAAGGCTTCTTCGCCGGCCGCAGTCCCCGCGACCGCCACGACGACGCCGCCTAGCCAACCCCTGCGCCAGCTGCCAGGCCGCGGCTAACTCCACCATCACCCAACCACCCGGCAATCGTCCCTGCCTCCACGGGCCGTGCTACCGTTGAAATGATTCGGGCGGCCAGGCATCAAACATCCGATCCACCCATGGAGCCGCCCATGACCCCGGAACTCATCGGCATCCTCGCCGTAGGAGCCACAATTATTGGGCTCCTGCTGGCCCTCTGGCGCGATGCCCGCGCCGATACCCAAGCGTTGCGCGCGGAAGTCAATGCCGGCTTCGCCGAAGTCCGCACCGACTTTAGCCAGGTGCGTGGCGACCTGGCCGACGTGCGTAAGGACGTGCATGCGCTGACCGAGCGCGTATCCCGGCTCGAAGGCGTCATCGAAGGCCTCTTCGGCCGACCCGGCCCCCGCGACCGCCACAACGACGCCGCCTGACCCCATTCCCGTCAATCCACCCCACCGCCCACCCAGTCCACAAACCACCCACCTGGTAACGCCCGCGCACCGTGCCTCGAGCCCATGCGGCCCGGGCTGCGTGCAGCCTGGGACCTCACCAAACGGCTACGGGCTCAGGTCAGCCGTGTGGCAACCCTTGACGCCTGTGATGAGGTGGAATATAAACGGACATCGGACCCAGCCCAACAACTGGTCTGGGCGGTGGAGCCCCTGTGCACGGGGGCTCCGCATATTTAATCGAACGAGGGGTGGTAGGCATAAGGAACGCTCGTGGCAAGGGTCAACGTCTACATCGATGGCCTGAACCTGTACAACGGAGCGTTGCGAGGAACCCCCTACCGGTGGCTTGACCTTCTAAAGCTCAGCCAGGCGCTGCTCAAGCCCGACGATGAAATCCACCGCATTCGCTACTTCACGGCACTACTGGTTGGCGCCACGAACTCGACAATCCGGCAACAGCAAGAGACCTACATTCGCGCCCTTCGCACAATCCCCAACCTGACGGTCCACTTGGGGTTGTTCGTCGCCCATACGCGAGCCATGCCGCGCGCGAACGGACGCGGAACGGTCGAGGTGCTGAGGACCGATGAGAAAGGATCCGACGTTAACTTGGCCTCCCATCTGCTGCTCGACGCCTGCGCCGGCGACTTCGACAAGGCCCTGATCATCTCGAACGACAACGACTTTGCGTTCCCGGTGCGCGCGGTGAGGGATCGCCTCGGACTCACCATCGGCGTCTCATGCCCAGTGGCCCAACCCGGCCGCCGCCCGGCCCGCCTGCTAGTCCACGCCGCCAGCTTCACCGCTCATCTCACGCGAAAGCGCCGCCAGCTGCTCCGCGACAGCCAGTTCCCCAATCCCGTCGTCGACTCCACCGGCCGCCCCATCCACAAACCACCCACCTGGTAACGCCCGCGCCCCATGGCCCAGCCCTGTGGCCCAGGCTGCGCGCAGCCTGGGACCCGCGCTACTTCACGCCCCCAAGCCAGTCGTGATCACTCACCCGCCCCTCGACCGTGCCAAACACTCCACTCGTGCCGTCCATGACCAGCGATAATCAACTAGCCGACCCGCCACCTGGGAGGACCCGGTGAAGCCC
>DAOUIX010000053.1:0-1775 GCA_034423235.1 Chloroflexota bacterium
TCATGGAAGCCGCCGAGGTGTTTTTCAACACCAGCCCGCACTACATCGCTCGCACACGCGGCTGAACTGGCGGGCGAAGTCCAGCAGGGGCCTCAGGTGATGCGACCGATCGTCCACTCGACCGTTGGCAGCAATGGATCGTCGGTCTCCTTGAGCCAGGTGACAATCTCGTCCGCCAGCTCGGCACGCACGTCAGCTGTGGTGGGATCGTCAATTACATTGCGGGTCTCGTGCGGGTCGTTGTGCATGTCGTACAACTCTGGCCGGTCGTAGAGCCAGAGGTTCAGTTTCCAGCGGTCGGTCACCGCGGTCTTGACGAACATCAGGTCATCGCGCAGACCGGCCTCGATGTAGAACTCGCTGAAGACGATGTGACGTGGTCCCGGCGCCTCGCCAGAGACCATCGCGCTCTGATCGATCCCTGCGCCCGCACAGATTGGGACGCCGCACAACGCACCGAGCGTGGCCGGCAGGTCAACGGTGTTGAATAGCGCGTCGCTCTGCCGACCGGCGGGTATGCCGGCCGGCCAGCGCATGATGAGCGGAATCCCGATCGACTGTTCGAACATCGCCGGGCCCTTTCCGGCCATGCGATGGGCACCCATCATTTCGCCGTGATCGGACAGGAAAACGATCAGCGTGTTGTCACGTAGACCTTGCGCGTCCAGATAGGCGAATAGCCGGCCCACTTCGGTGTCGATGTGAGCGTTCAAGCCGTGATAGTGGGCGATAAAGCGGCGCCAGTCGGCTTCCGACATGTTGCGGACCCAGCGATGCGTGAGACTGCGCTGGTAGGCGTCGGACTTGCCTTGAAAGTCCTCGTCGAGCGTGGGCGGCAGCTCGACATCGGCAGGGTCGATGCGATCCGCGAAATCGCCAGGCGAAATCACGGGCGGATGCGGGTCCTTAATCGAGAGCGTGAACGCCCACGGTCGCTGGTCGCGGCCGGCGATGAAGCTGATGGTCTCGTCTACGGCCCACGAGGTACGTGCGTGCTCGACTGGAATCGCAGACGGTCCCGAGGGCACCACGCCGGACTTCGTGCCCTCGCTGAAGCCGAATTCGTGGTGCTCGCGCTTGAAGAGATCGGCGAGCCCGTGGCGTTCGAGATGCTGGATGTAGTAGTCGCGGCCGTTTTTCCAATAGCGGTACGTCCGCCAGTGTTCTTCCCAGCCGTGATGCGGGATTTCGTCGTTGCCCATATGCCAGGGGCCGGTGTATCCCATCCGGTATCCGGCGTCTCGAAATGCCTGACCCAACGACGGAACGGACTCCGGAAGCACGGCCCTCTGCCGGACGGTGCCGAAGCGCTCGTCCTTGCCTGACCGGGGGACGCAGAGCAGATGGTGTTGGTGGGGATACAGCCCGGTGAACATCGAGGCGCGGGCCGGCGAACACTGGGGTAGCGGAACGTAGGCGCGGTTCAGCGTCAGGCCGTCGGCGGCCAGCCGGTCGATGTGGGGCGTCTGGGCCACGCGGTTGCCATAGGCGCCGAGATAACTGGCGTCTAGCTGGTCGCAGAGGATGATCAGGAGGTTCGGGTGTGTTTGGGGCACAGTGCATTTCTCCTAGCAGCGCCGCAGTCTCGCAGAATCAGCAGCACGCCTGCCCTTCCGAAAGCCCAAGGCCTGATGCCGCCGGTACGTTTGACGCCCTTTCACGCTAGGCGTAGCGTGAGCTTGGTTCGTCGATAGAATACTTCGGATCGGTGAAGCACGAAGCCGAAGCGAGGGAGGGCTCTGATGACACGACGACACATTCTGAAGGCACTAGGC
>DAOUIX010000054.1:0-18682 GCA_034423235.1 Chloroflexota bacterium
GCCCCTCCGTCAGATCCGCCGCCGTCTCTTCGCGCTCGGCTGGCCGGCCATGCTCGAGAACCTGATGCAGAGCGCGCTGTTCATGATCAACACCGCGCTCGCTGGCCGCCTCGGCGCCGAAGCCCTGGCCGCCGCCGGCATCTCCAACTTCCTGATGTTCTTCACGTTCTCGCTGTTCTTCGGCATGAGCATCGGGTGCCTGGCCCTCGTCGCCCGCTCCTTCGGCGCCCGCGACCTCACCACCGCCCACGCCGCCGGCCGCCAGGGCATGCTCACCGCCGTCCTCGCCTCCTTCATCTCGGTCTTCGTCCTGGTCTTCCTGGCCGACCCGATCCTTCGCCTGGTCGGCGGCTCCGAGGACATCGTCGGCATGGCCGCGCCCTACCTGGCCATCAGCGCCCTCAGCGCCCCCTTGCAAACCGTTGTGGTGATGGTTGGCGCCGTCCAGCGCGGCGTCGGCGACACCCGCACCCCCATGCTCGGCTCCGTGCTGATGGCCGGCGTCGACCTGGTGGTGGGCCTGGTGCTGGTGACCGCCGGGTTTGGCCTGCTGGGCATCGCCGTGGCCATGGGCGTCGCCCGCCTGGCCACCGCCGTCTTCATGCTCATCGCCATCTACCGCACCCCCCACCGCGCCGGCTGCTTCGGCTCCTACCGGCCCGACTGGAACATGCAGCGGCGCTTGCTGCGGGTATCCGGGCCCGCCGTCGGCGAGATGTTCATCACCATTGGCGGGATCATGGCCTTCAGCATCATCGGCCTGCAGCTGGGCACCGTGTCATTCGCCGCCCAGAACGTCGTCGGCCCGATCATGTCGTTGGCCTACATGCCGTCGCTTGGACTGGGCGTCGCCGCCTCCACCGCCGTGGGCCAAAGCCTGGGCGCGCGCGACCCGCAGCTGGCCCACCGCTACGGGCGCGAGGCGGCCATCGCCGGGACGCTGGTCTCCACGCTGGTGGGGGTGGTGGTGTTCCTGTTTCCGCGCGCGCTGATGTCGGTCTTCACCACGGATCCGGCGGTGCTGGACGCGGGCGAGCTGCCGGTGCGGACGATTGGGCTGTTCATGCCCGTCGTGGGGCTGGCAACCATCCTGCCCAGCGCCCTGCGCGGCGCCGGTGACACCCGCGCCATGCTGCTGATCTCCCTGCTCGCCCTCTGGACCATCCGCGTTCCGCTGGCCCTCGTCCTGGGCGTCGTGCTCGGCTTCGGTCTCACGGGCTTGTGGATCGGCGCCGGGGTCAACTACATCACCATCGCCGTCGCATCCCTGGTCCGCTTCGCCTCCGGCCGCTGGCAAACCATCCGCATATGACCCTCGTCCGCGTCGAACTCCTCCCCGGCACTCTGCCCCCCGACCCACTGGGCGTCTGCGCTGTCGTCGACGTCATCCGCGCCACCACCACCCTCGTCGCCATGGCCGAAGCCGGCGACCCCGAGGTCTGGATCGCCGCCGACGTCGCCGCCGCCCGCCAGGCCGCCAGGCAGCTAGGCCCCGGCACCCTCCTCTGCGGCGAACGCGGCGGCCTCCCGCCGGAGGGCTTCGACCACGGCAACTCCCCCCTCGAGTTCCAGCACGCCGACCTCTCCGGCCGCCGCGCCGTCCTCTCCACCACCAACGGCACCTACGCCATCGAACGCTGGGGCCCGTCCCGCCGCACCTGCATCGCCGGCCTTCGCAACGCCGGCGCGGTGGCTGACCGCCTGCTGGAGGACCCAGATAGCCCCTCCATCACCATCGCCTGCGCCGGCCGCAGCGGCGCCCTGGCGCTGGACGACGTCTACACCGCCGGCGTCATCGTCCAGCGCCTGCGAGGCGCCTCACCGGAGCTCATCCTCGACGAGTCCGCCCTCACCGCCCTCCACGTAACCGACGCCTACCCCTCCGCCGAGGCCGCGCTCGCCGCCTCCCGCAGCGGCCTGGCGCTCAAGCCCGTCGGCCTCTGGGACGACGTGATCTACTGCGCGCAGGTCGACGTGTCGCAAGCCGTTCCCGAAGTCGGCGGCCACGGCCGCATCCGGGTCTGGGGCGGTGGCTAGGTGTCGTCGCTCCGCCGTGCGACTAGCTTCGGCGCGTCCGCTTCCAGCTGCGCCGCGCACTCTTTGGCGATGCGTACGTTGTAGTTCGTACCCCGGTCCTCGGGGTAGATCTGCGCGGTGTTGCAGATGTAGAACCCCGGAATCGGCGACGGATACGGCGGCTTGCGCCGCTGATACCCCGCCTCGATCACCGGCTGCGCCACCGGATCCCGCGACACCCACGCCTCCTCGATGTGCTCGCGCCGAAACGTCGGAAACACCTTCGCGATCGGATCCACGAACCGCTCGATCAGCACGTCGTTGTCGAGCTGGAAGAACTCGTGCTCCGGCGGCAGGTAGTTGCTCACGTACAGCAGCCGCTTCCCGCCATAGCGCTCCCGATCCACGTAATTCGTGTGCTCGATCAACCCGGCAAACGGCAGATCCCGGTCGCCGATGTTCGTCCAGTAGTAGCGCGACAACTGCTCCCGAATCTGGATCAGCGCCACGCACGCCCCCACATACGACGTGGCCGCCAGCGAGTTTGTGAACCCGCGCTGCGATTCCGGCAACAGCCGCCGGATGATCGGCAATCCCACGGTCGCCACTACCGCGTCCGCCTCCAGCGGCTCGTCATTCACCCGCAGCGCGGGCGCGCCCGGCTCGCCAATCGTGATCTCCTGCACCGGCGAAGCCAGCCGCAGCTCCGCCCCGCGCTTCGTCACCGAATCCGCCAGCGCGTCCACGATCACCCGGAAGCTTCCGCGGAAGTACCCCAGCCGCTCCCGCCGCTTGTCGGCCGTTCGCGTGCGTGCCCGGGCCATCAGCCGCGCCCACATCCAGGCCATCGACACCGATTCCCAGTGCCCCGCGAACTTGGCCCGCAGCATCGAGGCGAAGATGGCCTCGAACGCCTCGCGGCCCACGTACCGCGGCAACACCTCCGCCGCCGTGAGGTCCTCGAATGGCCCGTAGTCCGTCCGCCGCTGCAGCAGTACCGAGCCAAGCCCCAGCCGCAGTCGCGCCCACGGGCTCAACGCCCCGAACTTCAGGAGGTCCAGCGGCGAGGTGAACGGGTAGAGCCGGCCGCCCAGGTAGTAGCCCATCTCCGGCTCGGGCCACTCCAGCCGGTCTCCGACGCCTAGCTCTTCCGCCAGGCCGATCATGAAGCTGTCGTGCGTGAACAGGTGGTGATAGAACCGCTCCACCGGCTCGCCGCCCACCTCCACCGTGGCCAGCTCGCCGCCAGGCCGCGGCGCCGCCTCCACCAGGGTTACGCCGTGGCCCAGCTTCAGCAGCTCATGCGCCAGCGACAGCCCGGTAATCCCGGCGCCAACGATCACAACCTTCACTGGCGGAACGGTCCCAGCGGTCCCTGGTTCAACAGGTCAGTCCGCACATAGAGCATGAAGTCATACGAGCCTTTGGGAACGGGCGGCTCCTCGCGCGTCAATAACCAGTGTAGGAACGAACTGCGCGCTTCCGGATCCGCCAGGAAGTCGCCCAGGAATCCCAGGTCCCAGCCCTTATAGGTGTGCTCCGGGAACCACCAGCGCAGCTTCATCTCGCGGCCCACAAATTCGGGAAGCTGGATCCCAAGCACGTTCGCGCTGGAAGGAGACATCAGAACAATCTGGGCCTGTTGGGCGTCTTCAAGGTTCATGTCCTTGGTGTAGAGCGCGTCCGTGTAGTCGCGCAGGTACCAGACCGTCGGCCAGGCATAGTCGTTGTCGATGAGCAGCGGCAGCTTGTCGCCCAGCCCGGTTCGCCTGGCGGCCTCGTCCACGATCGCGGCGACCTCCTTCACGTCGTCGGTGGTTTGCACGTACACCACCAAGTCGTTCGGCACGCTGCCACGCTCGTAGTTGATTGGAATAGCGAACCACGCTGTCCAGACCAGCAGGCCGATGCTCACGAACCCCACAGCGAACCTCGGGATTCGGGAGCGCGGCTCATCGAACCAGCGCCCAACCCACCAGCAGGCCAGCAGCAGCGGGGGCCACAGCAAGTGCAGCACCAGCCAGGGCGCCTTCTCGCCGGCCGCCGAGTAGACGATCCAGGTCACGACAATCCACACGCCCAGCACCAGCGGCAGCAGGTGAAGAGCCTGGCGCGCGCGGATCAGGGCAACCGCGCCGAGCAGCAGCGCAAACGGTTCGTATAAACCCAAGAACATCGCGTAGTAGAACCAGGGCTGATTCACTCGTTCCGATTCGTGGACGCTCGTCCAATACTCGATGGAGCTGGTGAAGGCCGCTCGAAAGCCCGGAAGGTAGGTGAGGAACGACGTATAAAACGCGAAAACGATCAGCACGAACGTCAAGGCGCCGTAGACCACGTGCTCCACGTCGTATCCCAGCGAACGAAAGGCCGTAAGCGCCTGAGTTCCCAGCGGCGACGCGTCGGGTCCGCGACGCCGGGCGCGGAACGCCACACCACCCACAACGATCAGAATCACCAGCAAGGCAAAGCCGTGGATGAAGGTGTTTTCCTTCGTCGCCAGCGAAAGTCCCAGCATCGCCCAGGCCAGGTAAATCCAGCGCCGCCGCGGCTCCTCCAGGTAGCGCATGACCGAGCCGATGAGCAGCAGGGTGAACAGCGCCACGTAGATGTCCATCCGCAGGAATCGGGAGTAGTAGAGAAACGACGTCGAGAGGGTCATGGCCGTCATCGCCAGCGGCGTGCCGGTGCGGCCCAGCTCTGGGCGAAAGATCAGCAGGGCGCCCACCGAAGCCACGCCAAACAGCGCCGGAATCACGCGCCCCAGGGCATCGTTGACCCCGGCGGCCAGGAACACGACCACGTTGCCGAAGTAGAGCAGCGGACCGTGGTAGGCCGGGTCGTATTGAAACTGCTTGCCGTTGATCATGTCGTTGGACTCTTTGGCGTGAATCGCTTCGTCGTGGTGATACACACGCTCGCCCAGATCGAAGAAACGCAGACCCGCGGCAACGGCCAGAATCAGGGCGTAGATCAGCCACTCCCCGCGCGTCCAGCCAAACCAGGCCGGGCGCGCCAGCCAGCCGCCGATCGTGTTCAATCCGTCGCTCACGGCGCTGATCGAACCTGGAAGATCGTCGTGCCGCCGTTGGCATAGGCCACCGTCAGGTCACGGCGGAGGCGCTCTACTACGTCGGGTCCATAGCGGTCACGCTCGCTGTCTCCCGCCACGACGTGCGTGACGCCATAGCGGTCCAATACCGCACGCCGCAGCGCGGAGTCGTCGGTCCGATAGACGTTGTCGATGTCGGCGGTGCGGGCCGCGATTCGAGGATCTGACTCCCGCCACAGCTCCTCGTGCTGGGTCCAACCAACCACGCTGGGTATGCCCGTCCATGTGGACATGCGGGAGTCGCCTGAATAGGCACGGCCGGGCGCTTCTAGCAGCACGGTGTGGCGAGGCGCATGCGTTCGCAGCCACTCGGCTGCGGCGACCTCCGATGGTCGGCTGTGCCGATCGGCGGCCAGCCCGTCCAGGCTTCCAGTGACCGAACTGGCCTCGGTCTTGGCGCGCGTGGCTACGTACGGATAGGCCAGCGCCGGAACCGTAAGCAGCACGAAAGCGGTCACGGCGGCGGTGCGCGTTAACGTCAAGCGAAGTCCGCCAGGTTCGATGAGCCGACGCCACGTCAGGGCCAGGCCGGGCCCAGCCGCAATGGCCAGCAAACCCCAGGCCTGGTAGTGCAACTTGAAGACAGTGTTCATGCGCTCATTGGGCGGGCCAAAAAAGTCGTCCACATAGAGAGCCTCGACGACGGCCAGGAGTCCCAGACCGGCAACCAGCAACCAGAGCAGCGCTGCTAAACCGGGCTCGGTGCGGTACAGCCAGAGCGCGTAAGTGCCCAGAACCAGGAGCGCGGCGAGCGCGGCGGCAACCTCGCCGCCTGCAACCAGGGTTGCGCCGACGCCGGCGACGAGGACCGCAACCAGAAACCACCGGCCATCCGGCCGCACGTCCCAGAGAAGGACAGCCAGCGTCACAGCCGCGGCTGTCAGCAGCAGACCAAAGACCTGGACGTAGTCAATTGCTTCGCTTCGGACGGTCACGACACCAATGGCACGACTGCCGGGCACGTAGTTCAGGGTATAGGGCAGCCAGGCGACGACACCGACGACCAATGCTGCGGCGGCCGCAGGTGCAAGCCGCAGCAGGCGCGTGCGGTCGTGCAAGGCCGCCACGGCCCCTCCCACCAGCACCAGTCCTGCGAAGGTGGGCGCGTCCCAGGCGTTGAGCGCATAGAGACCGCCGAGCACCAGCCCGGTCAGCGCCCCACGCGCGAGACGCTCAGCCACGGTCTCGCGCTTGGACTGGCTGGCGGCAACGACCCATTGCACCGCCAGCGAGACGGCCACCAGCGTCACCGGCAGAGCCATGACGTGCGGATGCAGATCGCCAAGGATGAAGGAGAAGACCGGAAACTCGTTGATCGTGTAGTCGATGACCTGGCCGCCCTCTTCACGCTGGATCGTGCGCGAGGCATTCCAGCTGATGCCCTGCCAAAAGCCGGTGGGCGTGTCCGCGCTGTCGGAGAAGATGTCGCGCAGCACGGCCAGGTTGCCGGCCAGCATGGTCAGGCCCAGCGCCAGCCCCGCCGCCACCTTGCGGGCCCGCGGTCCGGCGCCCGTGAGGACGGCCAGGTCGTAACCGGCGGAAGCGGCGGCTACCGACCCAAGCGCAAACAGCGACGCCAGGGCCAGGTTGTAGCCCACCGCCGGCTCGGCGCCGCTGAGGTGCAGGCCGAATGCGGCCATCGAGTAGCCGAGGTAGTAGTAGTTGATGCTCTCGCCGGCAAACCATGGGTCGGGCGGTGGGAAGGATGTCGCGTGGGCCGCGGCGTTGAGCAGCGCGAAGTCCATCGGCTTTTCGGTGCCGCCAATCTCAGGGTTCAGCCAGCGAAGGCCCGCTCCAAGGACAAACGTCGTAAGGAGCAGCAGGCATCCCACAAGCCACGTGCGGCGGTTGGCGCGCAGTTCGCCCAGGCTTGAACGCAGCGTCCAGGCCAGGAGCGCGCTAAGCGCGGCGAACGCGATCAGCGCAGCGGCGGCGTAGCCGCGCCCATTGGGGAAAACTCCGATGGAGAGCCCGATCCAGGCAAGATAGTGGGCCAGGAACAGCCCGATCGGCGCGGCCAGCAGGACTCCGCGTGACGGCAGGCCGCGACACAGCACAAATGCCCAGGGCACTCCTAGGATGGACAACATCGCCAGGGTGCCAGCCCAGAGCAGCAGGTCGATGGCGCGATGCCTTTCGAGTTCCGGAGTCGTACAAGGATTGAGGCCAGAATAGCCAGTGATGCTCGATCGACCAGGATCTTCCAATCTCCTCTGAGGCCGTAGCGGACGGACGGGCGCCGGTGAACGCGGCGTCTGGCGGGGCGCGAGCAGGGGGTGTCTCGGGCGCGGCCGCCGGTCCCCGCGGCCGTTCGCGCGCCGCAGGCGAGCGCCGTCACGATTGAGTTCGAAGCCTGGGGGCCGCGGGTGCTGCTGGCGGCGTTTCGGGAGATCGAGCGCGGGTTCCGGAATGAAGCGCCGTGGGTCACGGTGCAGGGGCGCCTGGACAACGCGCTGTCCTCGGACGGGCTGCGGACCCGTCTGCGGTTGGGCAACGGACCGGATGTAACTCGAATCGCACCGGAGGATGTGTTCGACTTCGCCGCGGCCGGCTTCCTGCACGGGCTGGGCGCGCGGGTGGACGCCGACGCCGACTTGCGGCAGGCGGCGCCGGGCGCGTCCCAGGCACGCACGGGAGCCGGCGGCGAGCGGTCCGCGCTCAGTCTCGGCGCCGCGCACCAGTGCGTGCTCTACAACGCCCAACATCTCGAGGCGGCCGGCGTGACGGTCCCGACCTCCTGGCGCAGGACCTGGACGGTGCCGCAGTTCGAGGAAGCGGCGCAACGCCTCATCGTCGAAGGCGCGCAGCGCGTGGAACGGTTCGGGTTGTCGGCCATTCCGGCGTACGCGCGCCCCGTGCTGGCCGAGGGAAACGAAAGCGAGTTCCTGAACGCTCAGCAGCGCGCGTCGGCCCTGTTCACCCCGGCCCGCGAAGATCGCCTGCGTCGTCTGACCGCCTGGCAGACCGAACTGGCTTTCGAGTTGCCGATCTCGCACCGCTTCGTGGCCCCGTTCAGCGGCGGACTGACGTCCATGCATATCGACCGCACGGACGTAGGTCAGTGGATCCGCGCCAGCGTGCCCTGGGCCGTGGCGCCGCTGCCGGCCTGGGACGGAAGTCAGGCGGTGACCGAGGCCGAAGAGTTGTGCGTGGCCGTGTCGGCGCGCAGTCCCGAGCCGGACGCAGCCTGGCGGTTCGCGCGTTTCCAGCTGGGCCCCGAGGCCCAGCGCGTTCTGGCACGCACCAACCTGCTGACACCCGTGCGGCAGGAGACGCTCGAGGATCCGGCGTTCCTGGACCCGAACCAGCGGCCGTTCAACCGCTCCTCGCTGATCGAGGCGGCGGCCCACGCCCTGCGGAGTCCGGCGCACCCGGGCGCCAAGGCCTGGCACGAGTTGACCGGCGATCGCATTGCCGTCGTGCGACAAGGCGAGTGGGAACCCGGCGCCTACCTGGCGCGGGCGGACAAGCTCATCACCCAACAGCTCCGATTGCGAGGTTGGTCAGCCTCGACCGACCGTCCCGGCTACCGGCAGCCGCTCCCCTACGGCAACCGGTTCCTGGCGGAACTGGAGGAACGCGAGCTCTAGCTGGAAGCTGCGTCAGCGAGCAGTCGGACGTCGACCGTGCGGGTTCGTGGCCCGTCGCACTCGATCAGCAGTACGTCCTGCCACACGCCCACCTGCAGCCGTCCATCAACGACCGGCGCCAGCACCTGGTGACCAATCAGGTTGGCCCGCACGTGCGCGGCCGCGTTGTCCTCGGCTCCCTGGTTGTGGGCGTAGTCGCCATCCCACGGAACCAACCGCTCCAACGCCTGCGCAAGGTCGTCCAGGAGGCCCGGCTCAGGTTCGTTGAGAGTCACGGCGCAGGTGGTATGCGGAACGCTCACCAGTAGCAGTCCGTCCCGAACCGCCTTGCCGTCAAGGGCCTCCTGGATCTGCCGGCCGATCGGATGCACGGACGTCCGCGACACGGTGCTGACGCGCACCGTGGCAAGCGTCCTATCAGGCATCCGCCCGTCCGTCGTGTTGCCCGGTCAGGGAGAGTGATCGCCAGCCGGGCGCCAGCGCCATCCGCGCCGCATCCGCCAAGTCGCGGGCCATGGCTACACCGGGAGGCGCATCCGACCCATCGCGCGCGATCCACACCACCGGCATCCCGCAACGACGCCCGCCCGCCACGTCGTTCTCCAGGTCGTCGCCGATGAGCACGCAGTTCTTCAACTCGGCGCCCACGGCGGCGGCGGCGGCTTCGAAGATGCGCGGGTCCGGCTTCTCAGCGCCCACGGCGGCGGAGAACACGATCGGATCGAGCCGGTCGCCCAGACCTAACCCGTCCAGCACCAGCGGCAGCAGGTAGCTGTAGTTGCTGAGCACCCCAGCTCGTACCCCCGCCGCTTGAATCACCTCAATCGCCGGCCAGGCATCCGGAAGCACCCGCGTCGCAAAGGCCTCGTGCAGTTCGGCGGCCATGTCAGCCACGTCCAGACGCACCGGGCCCGTATCGCCAAGCTCCTCCACGTACACCCGCGCGTCGTCCCGCTTGAGCCGCTGGAAATCCTCCGACGTCCGAACCCCGGCGAAGTGCGCCTTGAAATACCGCATCTCGGCGTGCAGTGCCGCATCCAGGCGCTCGCGCGGCAAGTCAACCCCCGCCCGTCGCACCGCGTCGGCCATGTAGTCGAACGGCGAGGGGTCGGCCGGAAAGTGAATCAGCGTGCCGTACGCATCAAAAAACACGGCCGCCGGATACGAACTGGTCACTCCCGAACCGTACCACCGGCAGCGACGCGGACGGCTCGGCGTTTGAGTGATTGGCCTGTACTTCGCCATAGTCAGGCTGGCGCTTGCAGGGGATTAGTGCGTGGCCCGCACCGCAACTCCGACGACCTACCGCGCAATGGCGGTCTTCTTCCTGCCGCTCGCCGCCGCCCAGGTGTTTCAGACGCTGCGGAATCCGGTGCTGGACGCCGGCATCTCGCGCGCGGTCGACCCGGAAACCTCGCTGGCGGCCTTCGCGATCGTGGCCAGCGTCGTCCAGATCCTCAGCGCCTCCGGCACGGCCATCCAGAGCGCCTACCTGGTGCTGGTACGCGGCCGCCAGTCCTTCGCCGTCATCCAGCGCTACATGTTCCTGTACATGGCGGTCATCACCGGGGTCAGCACGCTCTTCGCACTGCCCGGAATCGGCGAGGCCTTCTTTCGCTTCGCCATGGGAACCCCGGAAGCCCTGCTGCCGGAGGTGATGACCATGATGCGCATCTCGCTGGCCATCCCGCTCTTCAACCTGCTGCGGGTCTTCAACCTGGCGCAACTGGCCCATCGGCGTCGCTCCAACCTGATCTGGGTGGCGCCGGCCGTGGGCCAGGTGGTGCTGATCGCGCTCGGCCTGGGCGTGGTCCCGCAGCTTCCGGTTCCCGGCATCTACAGCGCCGCCGTCGTCTGGGTGATCGTGGCCGTGATCGAGGGCGTGCTGGCCGTGCTGCTCGTCCGCCAGGTGGACCGCACCGCGCCTTACGCCCCCGACCCCGCGGGCGAAGCGCCGCTCGACTTTCGCTACCTGACCGGTTTCCTGATCCCGCTGATCATCACCCAGTTCGCCTTGACCATCGGCCATCCCATGGTCAACGCCGGGCTCCTGCGGCTGCCCGATCCCGAGGCCACGGTCGGCGCGTTCCGCGTGGCCTTCAGCCTCGGCATGTTGCCGCTGACCGCCATGGCGGCCCTGCGGCAGGTCGTGCTGGTCCTTGGACGCGACGCCGATCAGCAGCGCCGCGCCCGCCGCTTCGTCTACGGCGTGGGCCTGGGCATGGGCGGCCTCATGGCCTTGATCGCCTTTACCCCGCTGAATCGCTTCGTGATCGCCGACCTGGTGGGCGCCCCCGAGGCCCTGGTGCCCGACGCCATCACGGCCCTGAAAATCCTCTCGGTCTTCCCGCTACTGATGGCGGTGCGCCAGTTCTACCAGTCGATGACAATGAACCAGCGCCGCACGCGCCGGGTGGCCTTCACCGCCTTCTCGCGGCTGCTGATGATGGCGTCGTTCCTGTTCCTGATCACACCGTTGGCCGGTTGGACCGGCGCTGGCGTGGGCGCCGTCGCCCGCATCGCCGCCATGGGTACCGAGGCCGGGGCCGCCTACCTGGTCGGCCGTCGTTTCTTCGGCATGGACCCGGCCACCCGGCCGGTCGCCGGCAAATCCGCCTCAGCCACCCGGGTCCGTCCGAAGTAGCCGAATCAGCTCGGCATTGCGACGCCGCAAGGCCTCGTCGCGCTGGTGCTCGGTCCAGGTGTAGAACCCCTGACCGGCCGCGGCGCCGGTACGTCCCGACTCCACCGCCTCATCCAGCGCCGGCGGCGGCCCGTCAATCGTGCTCAGGTCCGCTGCCAGGTATCTGAAGATCTGCCGGTATACGTCCAGCCCTGCCAGGTCGGCCTGGCCAAAGAGGCCCAAAACGGGCATTCGCCGTGCGATTGAACCTCGAACCGCGCGGTCGATCTCCTCGGCTGACGCGACGCCTTGCCCAACGAGATCCATCGCCTCGCGCAGCAGCGCGAACTGCAACCGGTTGATCAGATAACCCGGCATCTCACGCTCCAGAACCACCGGCCACTTGCCCAGCCGCTCCAGCAGGTCGCGCACGGCCGTGATGGTGGCTGCGCTGGTCCGAGGGCCGGGCGCGACTTCCACTGCCGGAATCAGGTGCGGCGGCAGAATCCAGTGCGCCAGCGCCACCCGCTCGGGCCGCTCGCACGCGGCGGCGATATCGCTGATGGCGAGGCTGGACGTATTTGAAAGCAGGAGCGCTGCCGGCGGCGCCGCCCGATCGAGCCGGGCAAACACACCGCGCTTGACCTCAAGGTCCTCGGCGACGGCCTCGAACACGACCTCGGCGTCCGCGACGGCGCTCTCCAGATCGATCGCCGGCGTCAGCCGGCCGACGATGGTCGGAATGTCCGATTTCCGGATGAGTCCCGCCGCGACCAAGTCGTTGGCGTCAGACTCGGCCTCGGCAATGGCGACCTCGGCCCGACCTGGCTGCACGTCGTGTATGGCGACCTCGTAGCCGCCGCGCGCGGCCTCCAGGGCAATGCCATGGCCCATGCGCCCAGCGCCAATCACGGCGGCGCGCAAACGAGTGCCGGACTTTCCATCCGTCACAGCCGATTCACCTCAGCTATCGTCACGGCGACGCAAATGTATCCGTACCCGCCGCCGATATACTGCCGATAACTCAGCAATGTCTCGACCCGACCCGCGGCAGCCAGCCCGGAGACTGAACGACCCGCTGCACCTCCTGGAGCCGCTGGGCGCCGCCGTTTCCACCGTGGCGCAGCCGGGGGCGCTGGCCGTGGGACTGGGCGTCGGCGCGATCGCCGGCGCCTTGGCGGGCCTTGCTGGGGGTCTGGCGTTCATTCGGTCGCCGGCCGCCTTGGTGGCAATGCCACTCGCAGCGATCCTCGTCCTCGCCCTCTGGTCCTGCGCGCTCGGCGCCGGAGCGCTGATCGCCGATCGCGCCACCGATGAGCGCGACACGTCGGCCCGGCGGGCCCTGCGAGACGCCTGGCGCCAGGTGCCCGCACTGGCGTTGGCCTCGCTGCCGATTCTGCTGGTGGTTGGCGCGTTGGCGGTGCTTCAAGTCGCAATCTTCGGTTTCACCCGTCCGCCCGACACGGTGATTACGACGGAGCGGCCGGTTGCCCTGATCGCTGCGGTTTTCGTCGTCCTGTTCCTGATCGACGCGATCGTGCTGGCCGCGGCCAAGGTGTTCCTCTGGACCGTGATGCCCCAGATCATGGTGGCGGGTCGATCCGCCGGCAACGCGTACAACGAGGTCTGGGCCGGGTTTCGAGCCCGCCCGGCCTGGACGGCAACCTCCATGGCCGGCGTGCTGATTTTGGCCGGAATGGTCACGGGCGTCGGTCTCGGTGGCGTGATCCTCGCGCTGGCCGCGGTCTCGGCAAGCCAACTCGCCGGCGCAACCGAGTTGATCCTGCTCAGGTTCTACGCGCCGCTGGTCCAGGGGGCGTTCGCCGTTTCGGCCGGCGACTTCGTCGCGGTCGTCATGCTCACCACGGGGCTGGGCGGTGCGCTCGGCGCGGCTACGGGCCTGGGCCACATGTTTGGAGTCGCCGGAGGTACGGGGCTCCTGCGGGCTGCGGCTCATTTCACTCGCTAGACGACCTGCGCAACCTCAGCCCCTGCGGGTAACGCCCAATGCCTGAAATGCTGGCCGTGGGCCTGGAAGCGGCATCCGTCGTGCTGGCCATCTCTGCGGCCTGCCTGGTCGTCGGCTACGGACTCACGCGCCTGCTGGCCCCGCCCGAGCTAAAGGCCACCGGATTCCTCCTGGTTCCGCTGGTCGGCGCGGCGGCGCTCATTGTGGGCGCCCATGCACTCAATCTGATCGTCGATCTGCGAATTGCGACGGCGGTCCTGCTTGGCGCGGGCGCCGCGCTGGCCGCCTGGACGGTACGTCGGGACGGCTGGTGGCTGCCCCGACCCAGCAAGCCGCAAACAGTCGCCCTGGCCGCCGCTGGCCTGCTCCTGGCCACGGCCTTGCTGCCGCACCTGCACGGCCGTTCCGTGGCAATGCTGGGCCTGAACATCGACGAAGACCTCTACGTCCCCCTGGCCGAGGCCCTCAAGTGGAACAACGTCTTCATGCAGGGGCTATCCGAAGGGCCGTTCCAGGAACAGTTCCAGGGCTTGCGCAACCACTCGCGCGGCTGGGGCTTTCCGTACGTGTTGTCCGTCGGCTCGATCCTGTCTAACGCGCCGGCCTTTCACGCCTATGCGCCGTTGCTCTACCTGCTGCTGGCCGCCAGCGTGCCCGCCGTGTTCATCTTTGCGCGCACCGGGCTTCAGATGTCCGAGCGGCCGTCCGGCCTGGCGGCCGCCCTTTACGCCCTGCACGGCCTACCCCTCTGGTTCGCGGGCATGGGGTTCGGACCGCACGCCGTTGCCTTTGCGCTCCTTCCGCTGGCGGCCGCCACGGGCATCGTGGCGCTGCGACGCGGCGGCCGGTGGACTCTGGCCCTGGCGGCCCTCGTGAGCGCCGCCCTTCTCGTGTCCTACTTCTGGGCCATCTCGGCCGTCTACCTGGCCGTGGCGATCGCGCTGGTCGCCGTGCTCGTCGCTACGGGCCGGCGGCGGCTCTGCACGTTGCGCCGGGCGCTGGCGTTGGGCGTCGGCATCGCCATCCTGGGCGCGCCGGGCTTGGCCTGGTTCTTCGCCTGGGCGTTTCCGCAACTGGCCGCCATTGCGGGTGACCTGAACGGCGAGTTCGGCAACGCCTGGGGCGATCGCCAATTCGCCAACGTGGAGCTGGCCTTCGGCCTGGAGGCCTATCGCCTGATTCCGCGCGACGGCCCCCTGGAATCGCTCCTGGGCGCTGGCGGTACGGACGTCCTGCAGTCAGTCCTTGGCGCCCTCTTTTGGCCCGCGCTGGCCCTGGCACTCCTCGGCGCGCTGACCGTTCGCGGCGATCAGCGCGTGACCCTGGCCCTGGCCGCCGGCTTCGCCGGGTTCATGTTCTGGGTCGCGGAGGGCGCCGGCTACCACTACGGCCACCTGAAAAACCTGTCCTACGTGGCGTTCCTGGTCACCGTCCTGCTGGCATCGGGAGTCGCCAACATCTACCACGGCGAGTTCAAGCTCTGGAGCGAGTCCTCCACCCGCCGCCTTGAGGCCCGGCTCGCGCCCTACGAGCCCGCCCTCGGCCGCGTCGCCGTTGGCATCTTGGCCGTCCTGGCCGTGGCTTTGGTTTACAACACCTATCTCAGCGTCTGGTGGAACTGGCAGGGCGTCGGCTGGAACGCCGAGCGCCGCGTCGCCCACGACGCGCGCGCCGTCGCAGACCGCGTTCCGCCCGGCAGCCGCGTGTTCTTCGCGCCCACCCTCACCTACCCGGTACCCGAGGCCCGGCGCCGCACCGACGACCACGTGCTGGCCTTCCACGACCCCCAGCACCAGGCCGAATCGTGGGCCCGGCGCGCCACCGGTGTGTGGGCCGGATTGCTGGTCGGCCGCACCCTCGGCGGCCACGTCAGTTCCCCCGCCTACGCGTTCGAACAGGTGGCCGACCCCAGCTACGACTACCTGGTGCTCAACACCGCCGACGACCCGCGCACCCATGGGCTGCTCCCATCCGACGCGATCTACGCCACCCCCTACTGGATCATCTACCGCGACACGCCCGGACAGCGGCTCACGGCCAACGATCTGGGACAAGCCCTCGGCTCCCTGGACGTTTCGTCAGACGGACGCGTGCAACTCGGCCTGCGCGACGGGCGTCTGGCCGCTGGCGCTGGCCTGCGGCCGGCCGACCGCCCCATTCTCTTCGGCGTGGTTGCCGCGGCCCGCGGCGTCATCACGGCTGGTCCCGCCGAGATCGCCGTTCATCCGGGCCTCAACTGGATCACCGCCGCGCCGGCGTCCGGCGCCGTGCTGCGGGTCAGCGCAAGTGGAAGCTCCGTCCGCCCGCAGATCATCGCGGCCCGCCTCACACCCCACGGCTCCGCGCCCGCCGCCACCGCCGAACACGTCCGCCGCCACGTCATCTCGGTGGATGTGAGCGCCCGAGACGGCCTGATCAGCGGCGTCCTCATCACCGCCAACCCCACGGGTACCGGCGGCAACGTCGGCATGGCCTACGCGGAAAGCCCGCGGAACGACGCGCCCGCCTCCCACGGCTTCTGGTCAAGCGCCGCCCACATCACCGCACCCGCGCAGCGGATCGAGTTCCGCTACGACCCAGGCAGCCGCGTCCTCACGGAAACCGTCGATGGCCGGCCCCAACCGCCCCAGGCAGCCCGCGACACCGAAATCTCCGGCGACTACCGCCTGCGCTTGTTGCTGTCCCGCGGGCTCATCGACGACCTGTCGATCCTGCTCATGGACTACAACCTCCGGGAACGCGCATTGACCCCCGCGCAATCCTTCCGCCAGACCTACGTGTTCGACATGCCAGTCCGTCCCTTGCCGGACTGGTCGTAGGCTCAAGTCCCGCCCCGCACCCGGATCGTCAGTTGGCCCTCAAGTTCCCCCGCTACGTGCTCTCCGGCGCCGCATTCCCGCGCCACTCGGCCGCGGACCTTGTCGCCGAAGCCAGGGCGCTGGACCTTGATGCCATCGATCTCGTCATTGCCCCCGGCGGCCAGGTGGACCCGGCCGAGGCCATCGACCTGATCGAAGTCACCGTCGACTGCGCCGACGCTGGCGTCCAGGTCGTGATGGTCACCACCAACCTCACCTCGCCCTTCGACCACCACGCCGAAGACATCCACCGCGGCTGCGAGGAAGCCCGGATTCCCTACGTTCGTTACGGCGCCTGGTCTCGGCTCGACGGTGCGTCGTTCCTGGACTCGCTGCAGGCCGCCCGTGCTGGCCTGCGCGGCCTGGAAACGCTCTGCCGCCGCCACGGCCTGCGCGCCCTCGTGCGGCAACTGCCCGGCTCGGTGCAGGAACAGTCCGGTCACGCCGCCGCCCTGCTGCACGGCCGCCTGCCCGGCTACGTCGGCATGGGCCTGGCGCCCGGCGAGGCCGGACCCATCGATCCTGAGTCCTGGCGCCTGGACCTCGATACCCTCGACGACCACGTCCAGGCCCTCAGCATCACCAACACCGCTATCGTCCCCGGGCCTCACGGCTGGTCGCGAACGCCCGCCACCCTCACCGACGGCGTAGCGGACTGGCCGAGCCTTCTCGATGAGGTATCCCGGCGCGATCTTGACGTCTTCGCCATCCTCGAAGGCCGCTACAACACCGGCGTCGTCTGGAGCCACGATCCCGACCCGGTGCCCAACCCACACAATCTACTCAGGCACGACGTGCGTTTAATCCGCCAGCACCTCGGTTCCAAGCCTGTCCGCCGAAAGTCCAACAAGCCGCGTCGCTGGTACCGACCACTCTAACCGCACGCCCCCCAGCCGCAGGCCGGGCAGCTGAGGCACCGACCCAGCGGCCGCAAGGGAACCCCACAGTCCGGACACGCCGGCCTGGCCCGGATGCCGCCATTCGCGTGCCACTGCGGCGTGGGACGATCGCCGGCCGTCACGCTGGACGACGGCCTCCCCGTCTGCCCCACAAGTCGTACGGCAAATGTTCGTTCGGTATTCATACGGCAGCCTACCATGTCGTTCGCTTTTCGTCAGGCATGAGCCGGGCGGCCACGGGCCGTGGCGTGTATCGCGCCGATGGCCCCCACCGAGTCGGCTACGCTCCTGACCACGTCGACTCGCATTCGTCGGTCAATCGCAACAAAGGGACGACATCGCGTGAGCTCTGACCTGAAAAGCGCCGATGTCGCCGTCGTCGGCGGCGGCATCGTCGGCTGCGCCGTCGCCCTCGCCGTCCGCCGCCTTGGGCTCTCGGTTGCCGTCCTCGAGCGCGGACGCATCTGCGGCGAGGCCTCGTCCGCCGCTGGCGGCCTCATCTGCGCCCAGTACGACGCCGACCACGACACGCCCCTCTTTCGCCTCCGGCTGGACGGCCGCAACGCCTTCCCCGAATTCGCCCACCTTCTCGAAGATCTCAGCAGCCTCAACGTCGGCTTCTCCCAGGGCCCCACGCTCGGCCTCGCCCACACCCACGAGCAGCGCCGCCAACTCCTCGCCCGCGTCGCCTGGCAGCGAGAGGCCGGACTTGACGCTGACTTCCTCGAACCCGACGAAGCCCGCCGCCGCGAACCTCACCTGCCGCCGGACGTCACCGCCGCCGCCGTCTACCCCGACGGCCAGGTCAATACCCAGCGCTGGCCCCCCATCGTCCACCGCGCCCTGCTGGCGGCCGGCGTGCATGTCTACGAAGGAACCGACGTCGTCGCGGTATCGGCCGGCGCGAATCCCACGGTCCGCACCGTCCGCGGCGCCTGCAATGCCGATCACATCGTGCTCGCCACCGGCGCCTGGATGCCCGATCTCCTGCCCCTGGTCCCGGTCGTGCCCTCCAGGGGCCACATGCTCGCCTTTGAGGCGCCCCACCTGCGCCTTGGCCACATTCTCCACGTCCCCGGCGGCAGCCTCGCCCAGCGGTCCGACGGACGCGTCGTGTTCGGCGCCACCAAGGAGCGCGTCGGCTTCGACCGACGCCTGCGCGCCGGTGCCGTCCAGGAAATGCTCAACCGCGCCCTCGCCACCCTCCCCGCCCTTGCGGACTGCCCATTGGCCGCCATCTGGACCGGCTTCCGCCCCGAACCCGTGGACGGCCTCCCCCTCATCGGCCGGGATCCACGCAGCGGCCTGGTCCTCGCCACCGGCCACCACACCCACGGCATCACCATGAGCTGGCACACCGGCCAGATCATCGCCCGCCTTCTCACCGGCCAGGACCCCGCCTACCCCATCCAGCCCTTCAGTCCCGAACGCCTCACCCCGACCTGACGATCACCACCCTCCACGACCGAACCGACCTTCACGCCTAGCCAGCAAGAGCGGCTGTGCCGCCCCACCCACCGGCGACACCCACCCCAACCGGACCATCACCACTCTCCACGACCGAACCGACGTGCTCGCCTAGCCAGCAAAAGCGGCTCTGCCGCCTCGCCTAGCC
>DAOUIX010000055.1:0-20076 GCA_034423235.1 Chloroflexota bacterium
CGCCTCTACAACCACGCCCTCTCCCCCGACGAACTCGCCGCCCTGGCCAATCCCAACTCGGATCAGTCCGCGAGCGACCCGCTCGCCGCCTGGGACTTCAGCCTCGACATCGGCAGCTACCGCGTCACCGACACCGGTCCCCACCACCTCCACGGCCAGGCCGTCAACATGCCCACTCGCGGCATGACCGGCCACAACTTCACCGGTGCCCAAACCAGCTTCCGCCTTGCCCCCCACGAGTACGGCGCCATCTACTTCCACGACGACGACGTGGAAGACGTCGGCTGGGCCCCAGACTTCGAGCTCACAATCCCGCCCGACCTGCCCAGCGGCGTCTACGCCGCCCGCCTCCGTGCCGGCGACGACGAGGACTACCTGCCCTTCTGCGTCCGCCCGCCCCGAGGAACCACCACCTCCCGCATCGCCGTGCTCATGCCCACGCTCACCTATGTGGTATACGCCAACTTCCGCGACATCGACGGCGCCTTCGTCGACCACGAGCGCGTCCCCAACGCCGACCCATCGCTGCACGAATCGGTGTTCGCCTACATCCGCGCCAACGGCATCCCCGGCCTCTACGAGCGCCACTCCGACGGATCGGGTACCACCCACGTCTCCCACCTGCGACCCATCCTCAACATGCGCCCCAAGTTCCGATACCGCGTCTGGGCCGCCCCTTCCCGCTTCCCCGCCGACCTCTATCTCATCGACTGGCTGGAAGCCACCGGCCACCAGTTCGACGTCATCACCGACCACGACTTGCACGTCGAGGGCATCGACCTACTCGAGCCCTATCGCGTCGTCCTTACCGGCTCGCACCCCGAGTACTGGACCGCCGAGATGCTGGCCGGCATGCGCTCACACCTGGACCAGGGCGGCTGCCTGATGTACCTGGGCGGCAACGGCTTCTTCGGCGTCACCACCATCGACGCCGAGCGCCCTCACATCGCCGAGGTCCGCCGCTGGGGTACCAGCTGGCCGTTCGAGATGCCGCCCGCCGAGCGCGTCCACAGCACCACCGGTGAGCCCGGCGGCATCTGGCGCAACCGCGGCGTCGCCCCCAATGGCCTCATCGGCGTCGGCTCCTGCGCCGCCGGCTTCGACCGCGGCTCGCACTACGTCCGCCAGCCCGACAGCTTCGATCCCCGCGCAGCCTTCATCTTCGAGGGCATCGGCGACGACGAACCCATCGGCGACGTCCCGTCCCTCGTCGTCCGCCACGGCGCGGCCGGCTACGAGATGGACCGTCTCGACTTCAGCCTCGGCACCCCGCCCCACGCCCTCCTCCTGGCCTCGTCCGTCGGCCACTCCGAACGCTACGCCGCCTTCAACGACGAGCGCCTGGACTTCACCCAGGGCAAGGACGGCATGCTGCCCGACTCCCCGCCACCAACTGACGGACCTCACGCCTTCGTCCGCGCCGACCTGGTCTACTTTGAAACCCCAAACGGCGGCGGCGTCTTCTCCGTCGGCTCCATCGCCTGGCGCGGCTGCCTCTCCCACAACAACTACGACAACACCGTCTCCCGCGTCACCGGCAACGTCCTCCGCCGCTTCGCCGCCGACCAATGACCGTGTCAGCCCTCGACAACGGCATCCACCCCCCTGCCGAGTGGCCGCCCCGAACCATCCAGCCCGGCGGCGACCCGCTGCCGGTGCCGTATCTCGCAAATCCGCCGCGCGTCATTCCCATCGACGTCGGCCGCCAACTCTTCGTCGACGACTTCCTGATCGAACACACCACCTTGCGCCGCGTCTACCACGCCGCCAAGGTTCACGAAGCCGCGCCGGTCCTGTCGCCCGAAACCGACCTCGAACTCAACCAGGGCCACTGCCCGGTTGCAGCGCCGTTCAACGACGGCGCCTGGTACGACCCCGCCGACCAGACCTTCAAGCTCTGGTACCACGCCGGCTGGTTCGACGGAACAGCGCTCGCGACCAGCCGCGACGGGATCAACTGGGAGAGACCGTCGCTTGGCGTGGTCCCCGGCACCAACGCCGTCATCGCCCACCCGCCGGGTTGGCGACGCGACGGCGCGCTGGTCTGGCTCGACGCCGACGCCCAACCGAGCGAACGCTTCAAGATGTTCATCTTCTGGCGCCATCCTGAACGTCACGAAGGCCTGATCTATACCTCGCCCGACGGCATCCACTGGAACGAGCGCGGCCCCACCTCCCAGTGCGGGGACAACTCCAGCTTCTTCTACAACCCATTTCGCCGGCGCTTCGTCTTCAGCATCCGCTTGAGCTGGCACCGCCGCGCGCGCTTGTACTTTGAGCACCCGGATTTCTTGCAGGCCGCTCGCTGGGATCCCGATCAAGCGGTCCGCTGGGCGCGCGCGGATCGGCTCGATCGTCCCGATCCGTTCCTCGGGCTTCGTCCCCAGCTTTACGACGTCAGTGCCGTCGCCTACGAGAGCATCATGCTCGGTGCTTTCGCGATCTTTCATGGGCCGGAGAACCCCGACGCCGCCAGCATCAGCCGACCCAAGATCAACGACCTGCAACTCGCCTACAGCCGCGACGGCTTTCACTGGCACCGCCCGCACCGACAGGCCTTTATCAGCTCCAGCCGGCGCTGGGGCGACTGGAACTATGGATACATCCACACGGCCGGCGGCATCTGCCTCGTGGTCGGCGACGAACTCTGGTTCTACTACGGCGCCTTCTCCGGCCAGAGCTCTGTGCTGAAACCGGGCGAGTTCGGCGGCGACTACGAGCAGGACAACGCCATGTACGCCGGCGGCCACACCGGCCTTGCCACGCTCCGGCGCGATGGCTTCGCGTCGATGCGAGCCAGCGGCCGCGGCGGTGTGCTGGCCACCCGCCTGGTCACGTTCAGCGGCTCCCACCTGTTCGTCAACCTGGAGGCCCCGCAGGGCGAGTTGCGAGTCGAAATCCTCGACGAGCGCGGCGACGTCATCCACCCGTTCTCCCTCGCCAACTGCCGGCCGCTCGCCACCGACGCCACTCGCATCCGCGTCAACTGGAACGGCGCCGGCGACCTGTCGTCGCTCGCCGGCCGTCCAATCCAGTTCCGCTTCCACCTGCGCGACGGCCACCTCTACGCCTTCTGGGTAAGCCCGTCCGAGTCAGGTGCCAGCAACGGCTACCTCGCCGCCGGCGGCCCCGGCCTTTCCGGAACCGTCGATGTCTAGTCAGCAGCCGATCTGCTGAAAGAAAGGAAGCGACCAGTGGCTCGAGAGTTCGACCGAACCGAAGATCGTCATCCCGTCCCGATGCCACCACCCCTGGACTTCCCCGAGCAAGGCAGCCCTGAGGCCGACGTGCTGGCGGAAGTCGAGGCACGAATGTCCAATGACCCCTACCCCGTCGATCAAAACTTCGGCGTCAGCTACGTGGGCCCGCCCCACGACATCGCCGAACGGATCCGGCCCATCGCCGCCGGCTCCTTCTTCGTCGAGTGGGCGCGCGACATAAATCCTGGCGCGGACCTCTTTGAGAAGGAAGCCGTGCGCATGCTCGGCTCCCTGCTTGGCCATCGCGACGCCGTCGGCTTCATCACCAGCGGCGGCACGGAATCAAACCTTCTCGCCCTCCGGCTGGCCCGCAACCTCGGTGGCAAATCGGAACCCGAAGTCGTGCTGCCAACAACGGCCCACTACAGCTTCCGCCTGGGCGCCGAACTCCTTGGCCTGCGGCTCCGCGAAGTCGACGTGGACGACGCCATGCGTCCGGACATGCGGCAGGTCGAGCGCTTGCTCAATCGAAACACCGTGGCGTTGGTCGGTTCGGCGCCGGAAGGCAACTACGGACAGCTCGACCCGATTGAAGAACTCGCCGACCTGGCTCAGCGCAAAGGCCTGTACCTGCACGTGGACGCCGCCTTTGGCGGGTTCGCGTTCCCATTCCTGCGCGATCTGGGCTACCCCATTTGCCCGTTCGACTTCAGCCTCCCCGGCGTCTCCTCGATGATGACCGACGGCCACAAGCTTGGGCTGTTACCGGTTGCGACCGGCTTCTTCCTCATCCGCGACGAGGCCATGCTGGACGCGATCCCAGCCGAGTTCACCGGCATCCACACCATCACCGCCACTAAGCCAGGCGACCATGCCGTGGCCGCCTGGTCGGTGATGCGCCGACTCGGCCGCGAGGGCTACCGCGAATCGGCCCGACGCCTGATGGAGGTGGTGGATATCGTCAGCAAGGGGATCGAAAGCATCGACGGCCTCCGCCTACTCGTCCGTCCTCTGCTCGCCGTCGTCAACTTCACATCGGATCGCGACGACGTTGAGCGCATCTACCTGGAACTGCGCCGCCGCGGCTGGGGCGCCACCTACGGCCACGACGGCACCCAGGGCCGCATTCGACTCTCCATCCACCCCCACCGCGACATCGAACACGCCCACGGCTGGGTCGCCGCCCTCCGAGAGTCCGTCCAGGCCGTGCGCTCCCAACCTTAAACGTCAACGGGGCGCGCACGACTGTGTCATGCGCGCCCCGTAGCGAGACCCGTCAGCTAACGGCTGTAGCCCGACGGCGCCGGCGGCGGCGCTTGCGCTCGCGCCCGTTCCGCCATGTGCTCCAGCATGAACCGGAAGTCCTGGTAGGCGCCAAGCCCACCCAGGCTGCCGTGCAACGACTGCAGCCGGTCCTCCAGCTCAGTCAGATCGCGGGAGATCTCGGCGACGTACTCGCCGTCATACAACCCGCCGTAGCGGTCGGCCGACAGCGCCACAATCGCCCCAAGCTCCAACAGCGGATCGCCTGAGGAGTTCAGGCTGCTGTCCAGCCGCCCGCGCACCTCGGAGCGCTGCGACCGCGACTGCCCGGTCTCCGCCACCACCCAGCGCAGTTCGACGTTGGCCAAGGTGACCTCCTGCCCAGCGCGCGTCCGCGCCCGGTCGTGCAGCTCGATCTCGTAGAAAACGGTTGTCGCCGCGCCCGACGGGATCTCCGCAAACTCCTTGCGGTCCTCCGCGAAGCTCTCGTCTGATGTCACCCGGTTCTCGTAGCCGATGATCCGCCACGACTTCACCAGGTCCGGATCCCAGGTCACCTGGGCCCGCGTCTGGTCCGCGAACGGCGTCGACAGCGCCAGCCAGTTGTCGCGACTAAACGTCGCCCGCGCCTGGCCGGTGTTATCCAGATAGCGGTACCAGCCGTTGCCGTGTTGCGCCAGCTGCTCCAACAACACGTCGTTGTAGTTGTTGATGCCGACCCCAATCGTGATCAGCCGCAGCGGGTTCAGCGCATTCCGGTCGTAGGCCGATTCCAGGATCGCGAACGGGTTGGTGGCGTCCACGTTGGCCACGCCATCCGACATCAGGATGACGTAGCTGTACGCCTCGGGACGCTCCCGGCGAATCCGGTCCGCCAGCCGCACGCCTTGGTTCAGCCCAGCTTGCACGTTGGTGCTGCCATGTGGCGCTAGCCGCTGAATTGACCGTTGAACCGCCGAAGCATCGGGCGATGTGTGCACCACGGTGAGCTCGTGGATTACGCCCTCGGTGAAGTGCACCACTGCCAGCCGATCCTGCGGTCGCAGGCTTTGCCGGATGGCCTCGGCCGCCGCCCGCGCGATGTCCACTCGGTTGCCATCACCCATGGAGCCGGACGCATCCAGCACCAGCGTGACGTTGAGCGGCCGATCGTTCGGCACTTCAGCCGCCTGGAAGCCGACGCGCACGAGGTGCTTGCTGCCGTCCAGCGGGTGCACGGCCAGGTTGCTGGTGATCGCGAAGCCCCAGTCGTCGGCCGGCAACTCGTAACCGTAGTCGAACGCGTTGATCCACTCTTCGGCCCGAACCGAGTCGGGCTCGATCTCGTAGCCCTCCTGAAGCCACGACAACGCAAGCTGGTACGACGTCCGATCGGTGTCCAGACTAAACGTCGACACCGCGTCCTCGGCGGTTGCAACGAATGGCTGGCGTCCATAGTCCTGGAATGTCGTATCCGGGGGACGCGCCGGCGTAGGCGTTCCGACCGTCTGCGACGCGGCTGCCTGCGGAGCAGCCGTGGCGGCAGGAGGCGGCGGCGCCTGGCTCATTGGCGCGGCCTCGACCTCAACAATCTTTTCGACGACTTTCTCAACCTCGACGACTTTCTCGACCTCGACTGTCTGAGTCACAACCTTTTCGACCTGCTGGGTTACGACTCTCTCGACCGGCACCTCGCTGACAACGACTTTCTCGACAACCCGCTCGACCGGCACTTCCTTGATAACGACTCTCTCGGCAGGAGCTGCTGCAGGCCGTGCCATAGCAGGAGCAGCCGTCGCGGCCGGCGCGGCGGCGGCTGCAGGCGCAGCCGCCGCCGCTGCGTAACTGGCTTCGTACTGAAGTTCGTCCTGGGTAGCCCGCGAGGCTAGGAAGACCGCCGAAGCCGCCACGGCCACGGCGCCGCCGGTGGCCACCATCGGGAACCAGTTCTGCTTCAGCGCGCCAAGAATCTTGCGACGCACCTGCGTCACCGGATGCCGCGTGGGCTGCAGATCCATCCGGCCTTCAATGGACTTCCACAGGTTCTGAGGCGCGCGAAGGTCCTCCGCCTCCGCTTCAAAGTGCTCGCGCAGCGCGCGTTCCATTTCCTGATCCGATCCGTAGTTACTGGCCATGGCTGTACGCCTCTCGGGCATAGCCCGATGCAAGTTGTTCCCGAAGCTGGCCCAGGGCTCGACTGAGCCGCGATTTGACCGTGCCCTCCCGCACGCCAATGGCTTCGGCCAGTTCGGGAACCGTCAGGTCCGCGAAATAACGCAGCACGACCACCTGCCGGTGGTCCCGAGTCAACCCACCGAGCGCCTCTCGGATCGCCTGGCGGTCGAGGTTGGCTTCCACCGTCACTCCGGGACTGGGGCGGTCGTCTGCGTGGCTGTAGGTCTCCAGCGGTACGGTGTCTAGCGCGCGACGTCGGCGCTGCGACACCACCGCGTTCACCAGAATGCGAACGAGCCAGGGCTTCACCGGCCGTCCACTCTGAAAGCCCGATATACCCCGCCAGGCGGCGAGAAGGGCCTCCTGCACCTGCTCTTCGGCCAACGCGCGGTTCCCGGTCATGAGAACCGCCGTGCCAAAGAGCACGTCCTTGTAGCGCTCCACCAGATGGCGAAACGCTTCGTGCTCGCCGTTTTGACAACGCAGCACGGCTTGTTCATCGGTCATAGGCCGCCCTCATCATCCAATCTCCTGGCGCCTTCCACTAATGACTACGCGCGGATTGGGCAAACCGTTCCACGCCGGCGGAAAACACGTTGGAGGCCCCCGGGGTGAGTGAAGCGAGGGTCCCGGGACTCAAGGGACTCATGCTGGGTCGAAACCCAGGCGTCCCCGGTCAATGCGCTAGATCGCCGGAACGATCGTCGCCTTTACGCATTCCATGGCCATCGCGCTGCGAATGGCCTCGACCACGCCAGCCTCTGATAGCGGAAACGTGCGTTGCATGAGCGACCAGTCGTAGTCGTCCTGAATGGCGTAGAGGTTTCCCATTGCCTGGTGGACTTCACCAGGCGTGAATGCCCAACTGGCCAGCACCTGGAGTTCCTTTACGCAGATCCGGTGCCAATTGGTATCGATGCTTCCCGCGTCGGTGAACTGGCCCATTTCCACGAAGGTGCCGCCGTCGCGCAACATCTCAATTCCCTCTGGCCCGGCCGCCGGGGCTCCGCTGCAATCCACGACCAGATCGGCTCCGTATCCGCCGACGGCTTCGCGAACCGCGGCAACCCGCGCGTCGGCCGTGCGATGTTCGTCGATCGAAACAGTCACATCGGCGCCGTATGCGCGACATAGCGCCAGGCGGGGGTTTTCAGGCGCCCCTACCACGACGACCTTGCCCGCGGCACGTTGTCGGGCCGAAATGAGTGCAAGCACGCCGATGGGCCCCGAGCCCTGAATAACGACCGAGTCCCCGGCCTTGAAGCCCTCCAGCCCCAGCGAGGCCGCTCGATTGAAGGCTCGGGTCACCGAGGCATATGGCTCAACCAGCGTTCCAACCATGCTGGGCATGTCGTCGGGCAGGCGAAAGATCTTTGTCGCAGGAAACGACGCCAGATCGACAAACACCATCTCGGCCCACCCACCCCAGAGGTGCGGCGGATGCTCGAACCCGATCTTGCGCCCATAGTAGGTCGGGCTCAGACAGCGATTCGCACGCGTCGGGAAATGCACACAGAAGTAGCAGGATCCGCAAGCCATGAGCGGCGGAATCATCACCCTGTCACCCTCGCGCAGTGGGCGCCCCATGTAGTCGACGTCCAGACCCGACCCGATTTCATCCACCACGCCGGCCAATTCATGGCCGAGCGTGAATGGCCACGGAAGTTCGTCTGGCCAGTGGCCACGCAGGATGTGCAGGTCGGTGCCACACACCCCGCAGGCGTCGATCCGGATCAACGCACCGCAGTCGGGCACGGATGGCCGCGGCACCGTACGCAGATCCGGAGACGCTCCAGGGCCATCAAACGTGATGACCTGAACCGAAGCGTTCCTAGTTGGGTTCGGAGCCACCGCGAGTCACTCGGCGGAGGTCATCCGCTAGGGCTGGTCGGTCCAGTCGAACAGCACTCCGAGCCAGCCCTCGGGACCGCTGGCAATCATTTCGTACATCTCCGGCGCGCGGGTGTAGGGGACATCGTGTGTCACGAGTTGATCCACATCCAGTTCACCCCGAGCAATCAGGTCAAAGACATACGCCCGATTGGCCGGGCGCGTCCATTGGAAGCGGTGGTATGGCTCGGCCGGATAGTCGAGCGAATAGTTGCCCAGGATGTCCAATTCGTGCCGCAGCACCTCGGGCTGAAGCGCTATTTCCACCGTGCCCGGCGGGCTGCCCGACAGACAGACCGTGCCTCCGCGGGCCGCCGCCTTCAGGCAGTCCGCAAAGACTGCAGGGTTTCGCGCAACCATGAATACGACGCGGGCTCCGCCACCAGTCAGGTCGCGCACCGCCTGAACGGCGTCCTCGCGAGCTGCGTTGACCGTGTGGGTAGCGCCGTTTCGCCGACTGTGTTCGAGTCGCTCGTCCAGCAGGTCGATGGCGATCACCGGGTAGGCGCTTGCCCTTGCAGCAAAGTAGGTGGTCAGTTGTCCAACCAATCCCTGCGCGAACACCGCGACCGACTCGCCAAGATAGGGTTTGGCGCGGCGCACTCCGTGCAGCGCGACGTCGCCCAAGACACCAAAGGTCGCCTGGGCGTCCGTAATGCCGTCCGGTATCCGGCCGGCGTAGCCGCCCCAATTTGAAGGGCTGCTCACATCGACCAAGTCAGCGCCCTGGTGCGGCGAAATAATGAGCACCCGATCGCCGGGTGCGTAGTCATCGACGGCCGATCCGACCTCATCGATCGCTCCGACTGCCGTGTAGCCGATCGACGCGTCGGTCGATCGAGACATTTCGTAGGCGTTGCGTTCAGAGCCAGCACTGACCTGCGTCTTGCGGATGCGCACCAGAATTTCATCGGGCGCGGGGTCGGCGACCTCAATTGAACCCAGCGCGACCTTGCCTTCCGGCGTCAACACAATTTTCGGGACGGTATGCACCGCTAGCCCTCCCTCTTGGCTAGGCAACTGGAGCTGTGACTACGGGTCAGACAGGAGCCGTCATCTTACCGACGGTCGCGTCAGTCGACCTCAACGCACGATGCGCGCTTCGCGCACATCGACCACCGTGGTTTGCGCGGTCAGCCATCGGCAATAAAGGGCCAAAACTAACTCGAACACGCTGATCCAGGATACTTCTGCCTGCAACTATGCTCGCATTGTTTCGGATCAAGTGGCGAACGCGGTATAATTTGCCCGAAGAGCATCACGAGAGGGTATAGCTGCTATGGGTGTGATTTCCGGGAAACGAATTGTCGCAATTGCGGCGCTCATGACCATCTTTGCGATGGTGGCCGTGGGGTGCGGCGAAGAAGAGAAGGGGCCATTTCGGATTGGCGTAATGGAGTCTGTTACCGGAGCCGGCGAGACCTACGGCACCGTGGCCGTTCAGGCGAAGCAGTTGGCGGTGGACGAGATTAACGCGGCCGGCGGCATCAACGGGCGGATGCTGGAGCTCGTTGTCGAAGATTCCAAGTGCAATGCGCAGGACGCCATCACCGCCTACAACAAGCTGACTGACGTCGACGAGGTCAAGATCATTCTCGGTACCTCGTGCAGCGGAGCAATGCTGGGCGCCGCGCCACTGGCCGAGAAGGAGGGCGTCGTGATGTTCTCCGGGCTGGCCACAAACCCGGACATTGCCGAGGCCGGCGACTACATCTTCCGAACCTCGCTGAGCGATGCAACCGTCGGCGTGGACACCGGAAACGTGCTCTGGGCCGATGGGATTCACGATCTGGCAACGATCAATGAATCCACCGACTACGCCGAGGGCGTGCGACGAACCACGACGGCTCAGTTTGAGAAGCTTGGCGGGCATATCGTGGCCGCGGAGAGCTACCCAACCGACACAACCGACTTCAGGACACAGTTGAGCAAACTGATCAATGCGAACCCGGATGCGATTCACATTGCCTCACAGGCCGAGGCCAGTGGGGGCACCATCATCAAGCAGCTTCGCGAGTTGGGTTATGACGGCCCGATCTACGCGGACGTTGTGCCGATCGGAACGACTGCCCTTGAGATCGCTGGCGAAGCCGCCACGGGCGTGAAGGCAATTACGCCGGACCTCGATCCGGCCAACGCCAAAGCTCAGGCAGTATTGGCGGCCTTCAAGGAGAAGTACGAATACGTAACCTTGCCTTGGTTCCTAGGTTCGGCTTACGACAACGTATACATCACCGCCGAGTGCCTGAAGAAAACCGGCGATGACAAGGACGCCGACGGGTTCCGCGACTGTCTGTACGACATCACGTGGAGCGGAACGATCGGCGTGGATTACAGCTTCGACGAGAAGGGCGAAGTGGTTGGTCTGTCCAATGCGGTGCTGGAGGTGCTGCCAGTGGCCGAGCGAACCGAGGAGAATGGGGGTTACCGAGTCCTGGGCGCCGCGCCGACCAGCTGAGTCAGATCACGTGGTCCATATGGCCGTGGGGTTGGTCCAAAATCCATGGACCGACCCGGCGGTTTCGATATTGAATTTCATCGGGCCGACGACTAGTCAAGCTGACTGCAACTCTCGATGAGTCTCGCGAAGCTTCGTGACGTCTCGCTCGTCAACTTTCTGAAGATTCGCGAGCAGCAGAGCCGGCTGCTGGCCGCGGCTCTCACGGCCGCCATCGTGGCGTACATCGGCTGGAAAATCGTTCAGTCGCCCGACCAGGCTTTACAGTTCGCGTTCAATGGCCTGGCCGTCGGGGCGGTGTACGCCCTGCTGGCCATGGGCTTTACGTTCGTCTACAGCACGGTCTGGTTCTTTGACCTGTACTACGGCGCAGCCGCCGCCATCGGCGCCTACGGTGTGTTCTACCTGCGATCGCACGACGTCCTGGGCGGTCAATACGCGGTGAACAGCGGGCCCGTCAACGTGCTGTTTGCGGTCATCACGGCGGGCGTGGCCGCGTGGGCGCTACACATCTTGCTCTATCGCCGTTTCCACACGCGCGCACAGCCGAGAACGCTCCTGGTCATAGGTGGACTCATGGCAGCGGCCGTAGGCGTCTATACGGGCCTTGTTCTGGCTAACCCGGCGAACCTTCACGTCCTCCTCAGCCCCCTCGTTGCAGTCTTAGTGGCGGGAGGGACGACCTGGGGCCTCCATCGCGGATATCGGCGTGTGGTTGCCCCAGCGACCCGCGGGCCGCTGGGGGCGATGGTCACGGTTGCGATCCTGGTTGGCGTGTTGGTCGCCATCCTTGTCGCGAATACACCAGGCCTAGGCCTCTATTTGAGTTGGGGTATCGCCTGCCTGTTGTCGGGAACCGTGAGCCTAGCCTTGTACCGCGGCCTGTACGTGACCATGCGAGAACGCGCCAACTCGCCGCTCATCATGCTGGTGGCTTCGCTGGGCATCCTGCTGGCGATTACGGCGTTCATCACCATCGTCTTTCGTGCCGCGCCACGGCCATTGCCGGACACCTTTGGCAGCGCTCCCTGGACCATCGGCGGCGCCAACATCAAGGGGTTCAATGTCTTCGCTATCGGGCTGGCGCTAGCCGGCTTTGGCGTTCTCCTGTTCATGGTCAAGAAGACTGCCTTTGGCAAGGCGGTACGAGCGATCGGCGACGACGAGGAAGTGGCAAAGGTCGTCGGCATCAACACGACCGTCGTCATTGCCGTTGTGTTTTTCATTGGCGCGGTGTACGCCGCCCTGGCCGGGCTCGTGAGCGGCCACGACACGGCGATTCAGCCACGAATGGGGCTGCTGTTGCTGTTGAAGGGCTGGATTGCTTCCGTCGTGGGCGGAATCGGCAGCCTCTATGGGGCGATTGTCGGAGGTTTTGCGCTGGGGATGCTGGAGCAGTTCGGAATCTGGGACCTGGCCGGTGAATGGCGTGATGTGATCTCGTTCATCGTGCTGATCGTTTTCCTGTCGTTCTGGCCGCAGGGCCTGTTACCCAGGAAGTGAAGCAGTGAGCATCGCAACTGGCGCGTTTCGCAATCTCCAGGATGTCGCGCGAGATCCCAGGTCGTGGTGGCAACGCTCCAGGGGCAACATCGAACTGTGGGCCAACCTGATTGTCATCGGCTGGGCGCTGGTGTTCATGCTGTGGCGAGGCGGCGGCTTCGCGATCACCGTCGGCAGCGTCTTCGCCATCTGGGCGATTCTGGCCCTTAGCCTAAACCTGGTCGTCGGCTACACCGGCCTCTTGTCCGTCGGGCACATCGGATTCTTCGGCATCGGCGCCTACACGACGGCGGTCCTGACCTCCCATGCCTCGTATGAGCAGCTACGAACCGAGGCGATCCCGACGTTTGGCTGGCCATTCTTCGCCGCGCTGCCACTTAGCGTGCTGCTTGCCGGTCTCGTCGCTCTAGTCGTAGGCGTCGCCTTCAACCGATTTCGCGACGACATTTACGTACTGGTCTCGTTCGGATTCGCGGTAATCGCCTTTACCACATTCCTAAGCTGGAGAAACCTGACCCGGGGCGCGTTTGGGATTCACGAGATCGCCCGGCCGGCCATCGGTCCGTTGGTCTTTGAAGGCGAGCTGGAGTTTCTGGCTCTGCTGCTCGTCTTCCTGGGGCTGGCGGTCCTGATCTCCTGGCTCATCGTCACTTCGTCGTTCGGACGGGTGCTCACGGCCATCCGCGAGGACGAGCAGGCCATCCAAGTCTTCGGCTACCACACGACCCACTACAAGCTGGCTATCTGGGTTATCTCGGCAATGTTGGCTGGCTTGGCCGGGGCGCTGCTTGCGAGCTGGAGCACGTTTATCGATCCCAATTCCTTCGTCCTGCTCGAGTCCGTCCTCCTCGTCTCGATCGTCATCCTGGGTGGACTGGCCAGCATCTGGGGATCGTTGCTTGGGGCCCTGGCGTTCGTGATGTTGGAAGAGGGCATGCGATTCGTGCCGTTCCTGCCATCCGAGTTCATCGGCCAGATTCGACAGGTGATTCTGGGAATCCTCCTGGTCCTGCTGATGCTCTTCCGTCCGCAGGGACTGGTCGGGAGGTTCAAGCTGTGAGCACCCAGGTCGATCCCCGCGTCTTCGTGCTGGAAACGCGCGAAATCTCTAAGAACTTCGGGGCGGTCAAGGCCATAGATCAGTTGACGATGTCCATCTTGCGCGAATGGCTCACCTGCATCGTGGGGCCAAACGGATCCGGCAAGTCGACCCTGATCAATCTGCTGAGCGGCATGCTTCCACTGGACGGCGGAATCGTGGTCATCGACAACGTCGGACTGCGCGTCGTGAAGGCGCATGATTCGCCGGACCACGGCATCACGCGCACGTTTCAGGAGGTGAGGCTGTTCGACCAGATCAGCGTTTGGGACAACATCATGGTGGTCCTGACGGAGCGCCGCGTGTTCCCGTCGCTCTTCGAACGGACAAAACCGCGCCACCGGGAAGAGGCAGAGAGAATCCTGAAGAGCGTCGGCATGTGGGAGAAGCGCGACGCGATGGCTCAGGACTTGTCCTACGGCCAGCGGAAACTGCTGGAAATCGGGCGCGCTTTAGCAATGGACGTGCAGATTTACCTTTTCGACGAGCCCTTCGCCGGCCTCTTTCCGAGGATGCTTGAGCAGGTGAAGTCGATTTTGAAGGAAATGCGGGAGCAAGATCGCAGCATCGTCTTCGTCTCTCACAACATGGACATCGTGCGCGAGTTGGCCGACCACCTTTTCGTGCTGGATAGCGGCGCCCTGCTTGCCGTGGGAGAGACCGACGAAGTATTGAGCCGGTCGAGTGTCATTGATGCATATCTGGGCAACTAGCATGAGCGCTCGCCAGAGATGATGATCCTCGAACTGGTCGATATCTCTGTTCGCTACGGCCAGGTGCGTGCCCTTACCGAGGTATCGCTAGGGGTTGGCGAGGGCGAGATCGTGGCTGTGATGGGGCCGAATGGGGCGGGTAAGTCCACGGTGCTGAAGGCGGTGATGGGACTGGCACCGGTCGTGGATGGCCACGTCAATTGGCGTCAGAACCGGCTGACGGCGCCGACGCACGAGATCGTGAGAGAGGGCATTGCGTTTGTGCCGCAAGGCCGGCGCGTGTTCACCCATTTGACGATTGAAGAAAACCTGGAAATGGGTTGCCTCTATCTAGGTGACGTGGCCGAGAAGGAGCGGCGCCTGGACACCGTGCTGGACCTTTTCCCTGTCCTCTATGAGAAGCGGCGCGACCTGGCCAGCCAGATGTCCGGCGGACAGCAGCAAATGCTGGCGCTTGGCCGCGGGCTGATGGCCGGTCCGGACGTGCTGCTGCTGGACGAGCCGACGCTGGGGCTGGCGCCGATCGTGGTGAAGGAAGTGTTTCAGAAGGTCGCGGAGATTAGCGAGAAGCTGAAGACCACGATCATGGTCGTCGAGCACAACATCAAGGGTGTGCTGGACATCGTGGACCGCGCGTATGTGCTGGACATGGGGCGCCTGGTTCACGACGGCACGCCGGAGTCGATCCAGGAGACCGACATCCTGACGCAGGTGTTTCTTGGAAAGATCGACACCGGCGCGGACGAGGATTAGCGCTCGCGCACTGGTGTTGGCCGCTCGAGATTCAGGTTCCTCAGGTGCTGTTCATGAGTTCAGGTGGGACTTGAGGTTCTCGAAGAACTCCGGCCAGCCTGACTCGGCTCCTTCCAGGTAGCCATCACACGCGTCGGTGTCCGCGACCAGCTGGTGCTGGACGCGGACCTCGCAGGTTTCGTTGCTCGCTTCGAGAATGTTCCATTTGGTGGTCACCGGTGGTCCGCCCGGTATGAAGTCTGAACTTTGGACGGCGAAGCTGTGCGGTGGGTTCCAGGCGGTGACGGTGACCGCGTCGATGCTGCCTGGTCCGAAGTCGAAGGTGATTCGGCGAGGGGTTCCATCGGGTCCGAGTTCGAAGCTCGTCGGCGCGAACCAGGCTGAGATGCCCTCGGCAGTTGCGAGGGCGCTCCAGACCCGGGTAATCGGGCCCGGAACGTGGACTTCCGCCGATACCCAACGGCGACCGGATGGGTCGACGCGGATGGCCAAACCGCTATTTCAGACCCTTTGGCGCCAGGTCTCCGATTGAATTCTCCAGCTCATCGAATTCCGTGAGTTGGACGCGTCCGGCGGTGGCGGGGAGCGGGGTGTCGTACTGGTAGTCGGGGTCGGTTTGCTGGCGTTCCCAGGTGTCCAGCATTTCGCGCCAGGCGCTGCGGAGCGTCCTGGGCGCCGGCATGTCGTGGGCGACTTCGTGGTGGAGCTTCTTGAGGTTGTAGCAGGGGACCCCGGCGTACATGTGGTGCTCGAGGTGCCAGTTCATGCGCCAGTAGAGGAACTCAAGGATCGGAATCAGCGTGTTCGAGCGCACGCACTTGCGGAAATCCGGGACGTTGTCCCTCAGGCCGCAGTGCTGGGGCAATCCCACCATGTACACGGCCCAGCCGGCGGTGAACGCGAAGAATGTAAGCAGAAAGATCCAGATCCACTGGCCCGTCACGATTGAGACGATGACTACCGCTGCGTGGAACGCCAACTGTGCCCGCGCAAACCAAATCGCCCGCCGATGCTGATCGGGCTGATCCTCGTGCAGCGAGTTCACCCACTCCGAACCGCCCCTGGTGGACGAACCTGAACTTCCCATGGCCGTCCGAATCGTGCTCAGAATCAGCGGAATCAGGCCGCCGCGTCCAAACGTGCGTCCTTTCTGCGTCCAGATGTTCATGGTGAACATCTGGAGCAGAAATGTCTTGCCGGTCCTCGGCTGGATCGGAAGCAAGACTTCGCGATCACCCTCGGGATGCAGGGTGTAGCGGTGGTGGTAGGTATGGCTACTGGCGTAGTCGAATACATCCCACCAGCTGAGCAGGCTGAACAGGTAGAGGAAGATCTTGTTGAGGATCTTGGTCCGGAAGACGGAGCCGTGGGCCAGTTCATGCGCGGCGATGCCGCGGAAGAAGGTCCCAACGGTGCCGTGGAGGAAGAGCCCCACGACAACACCCACCCAGATCTGCTGCAACCAGAAGAAGTAGGTAAGTGCGCCGGTCAAGAGGAAGAGCCCCAGGTGGCCGCCGGCCTGGCACCAACCCTGGAGGTCGCTGCGGCGGGAAAGCTCGCGCAGCTTTGAGCCCTCGATCGGGCAGCGATACCACTCGACTCGGAGGTCCTTGCGTACTTCAGCCAGCGGCCGGTAGCTCATGGTTTCTCCTCCCAGCGCCTTTGCACCAGCGGATTCGTCGTGTTTTGCACGGCTATTTGAGGCCCTTGGGTGCGAGGTCGCCGATTGAGCTCTCCAGCGCGTCGGCCTCATCCTCGCGGATGCGCTGCGCGGTTGCTGGGAGCGGCGTGTCGTACTGGTAGTCGGGGTCGGTTTGCTGGCGTTCCCAGACGTCCAGCATTTCGCGCCAGGCGCTCCGGAGGGTGCGTGGTTCGGGCATGTCGTGCGCGACTTCGTGGTAGAGCTTCTTGAGGTTGTAGCAGGGGACGCCGGCGTACATGTGGTGCTCGAGGTGCCAGTTCATGCGCCAGTAGAGGAACTCGAGGATCGGAATCAGCGTGTTCGAGCGCACGCACTTGCGGAAGTCGGCGACATTGTCCCTCAGGCCGCAGTGCTGGGGCATGCTGACCAAGTAGGAAGCCAGATTGGCGATGAACGGAAAGACGCTCACCAGGAAGATCCAGATCCACTGGCCGGTCAGGATCGATACCACCCAAACCGTTGCGTGGTAGGCGAGCTGCGCGCGCGACCACCAGAGTGACCGGCGGTACTGATCCGGCTGGTCGTAATTCAAGGCGTTCCACCATTCCGACTTGGACGTGTCCGGGGAGCCGGGCGTCGATATGGCCGATCGGAAGGTGCCGATGATTGTGGGAAAGAGGCCGCCAGCTCGGCCGAAGGTACGGCCTTTCTGCGTCCAGAGATTGATCGTGCAGATCTGGAGCAGGAAGGTTTTGCCGACGGTCGGTTTGAGGGGGAGCAGAACCTCGCGGTCGCCCTCGGGGTGGAGGGTATAGCGGTGGTGATAGGTGTGGCTGCTGGCGTAGTCGAAGGAATCGAACCAGCCCAGGAGACCGAAAAAGTACAAGAAGAACTTGTTCAGGAATTTGGTTCGGAAGACCGAGCCGTGGACAAGCTCGTGACTCGCAACACCGCGCAAGAACGAGCCCACCGTCCCGTGGAAGTAGAGCCCGATGACGACTCCCACCCAAATCTGCTGCAGCCAGAAGAAGTAGGTGATGGCGCCGGTCAGGAGAAACAGCGACAGGTGGCCGCCGGCCTGGAACCAGCCCTGGAGGTCGCTGCGGCGGGAAAGCTCGCGCAGTTTCGAGCCTTCGATGGGGCAGCGGTACCACTCGACCCGGAGGTCTTTGCGAACGTCAGCCAGCGGCCGGTAGCTCATGGCCGAATCTCCCTGCGTTGCCGGATGTACAGACCGGTCGTGCTTCGGAGTCGAACGAGGCTAGCACCGCGGCCGGGGACGGTCGATTTTGGAGGCCGCGCCACCTCAGTCACTACCTTCCGGAGACCGACCACAGGGATTGCTCCGAAGGGGTCTCAGGGACGTAGGCGGCGAGTTCGGACTGGTGGGTTTGGATCTTCTCGATGGCGGTGAGGATCTGGTCCATGCCGTCGCGGGTGTCGAGGGTCACTCGGGTGGGGAGGGTGATCATTTCCTCGGCGCAGGCGCGTTCGGCGTTGGGGCAGCTCATGGCGGTGTAGTCGACGTCGGGGGCGCCGTTGGCGCGAGGCCAGACGCGGCTGAGTTCGCCGTCGACGTCCGAGAACAGGTCAGCGCGGTGCATGGGGCGGTGGTACTCGGTCTGGCCGGGGATGCCCTCGGCGTTGAGGGCCTTGACGAAGAGCTCGCGGGAGAGGCCGCCGAAGGCCCGGGCGTTGTAGCGCAGGACGAAGAGGTGGTTGGCGGCGCGGGTGGCGAAGGGGTCCTGGCGGCGGGGGGTGACGCCGTGGATGTCGTCGAGCAGCGAAGCGAGGTAGCGGCCGTTGGCGTCGCGGCGGGCGGTCTGCTCGTCAAGGCGCTGGAGTTGCGGGAGGCCGAGGACGGCGTGGACGGGGTGGAGGCGGCGGTTGCCTGAGGCGTAGGGGAAGAATTCCTCGGTGGCGAGGCGGGTCTCGCGGGCGCCGGTGAGTTCGCGTCGACGCTGGCGGCGGGGGTGGTTGAGTTCGCCGTAGCCGCTGGCGCGTTCGTGGATGAGCGGGTCGTTGGTGATCAGGACGCCTCCGCCGCCGGCCGAGAGGTTCTTGCCGCTGCCGCAGCTGAAGCAGCCGGCGTCGCCAATGGAGCCAAGGCCGCGGTGGTTCCAGGCGCCGCCGTGGGCGTGGGAGACGTCTTCGATGACGGCAAGGTTGTGGCGGTGGGCGATGTCCAGGATGGGCTGCATGTCGCAGCTGACGCCGCCGAAGTGGACGGTCATGATGGCGCCGGTGCGGGGGGTGATGGCTGCCTGGATGGCGGCGGGGGCGATGTTGTAGGTGTCGGAGTCGATGTCGGCAAAGATGGGGACGAGGCCGGCGTTGAGGATGGCGGAGATGCTGGCGAAGAAGGTGATGGGGGAGACGATGACCTCGGCGCCGCGGTCGAGGCGGAGGGCCTGAAGACCGAGTTCAAGGGCGCTGGTGCCGCTGTTGAGGCCGATGCCGTAGCGGGCGCCGTGGGCGGCGGCGAAGGCTTGCTCGAACTCGATGACGGGGTCGTCGTCTGAGCGGTCGCCGGCGCGGAGGTGGTCGGCGAGGGCGGCGATGTCCTGCTCGGGGAAGACGGGCCAGGCGGGGAAGGGCTGGGTGCGGACGGGGGCGCCGCCGGTGAGGGCGAGGGCTGGCATGTCAGGACCGACTTTCGGGGGTGACGGTCGATGTCCCGGGAGAGAGGGTACATCGGCGGCGGTAGGTGGGCCTGGAATGGGGGCCTCGCGCGCAGTAAGAGTTTTTTCCAAAAAACTCTTGAGGCGCGGCGGGGTGCTCCGGGCTGCCTGTTCGGCGTTCGTCCAGGGTGCCGCGAATTGGAGCAGGTAAACCATGAACGAAGCCACCTGTGCCACGCACGACACGACGCGTGGCACAGGTGGCCAGCAGCTGATGACGGTCAGCATGCGGGTTAGCGGAGTCCAGATTTGAGGAATTGCGGATCGAGTGCACGGCACCGTATCCGGATTGCGAAGCGGGGCGAGCGTGTCACCAGCACGACGACGGCAAGGGCGTCGGGCGCAAGCCAGATCCGGCGGATTCCCGCCAGCCGGTGGCGGATGCCACGCAGGCGACGGCTGGCGGCGAGCGATAGCCGGCGCGCCGCGGCGCGGACGAGGCAGACGGTTGTTAGACGGAGGCCCCAGGCGAGTCGACGCGGTCTGGACAGATCCGGGAGGCGGCGCGGGAGCGCGGCAAACAGACGAAGCAGACGGGCGGACATAAACGAACTCCACCTTGTCAAACGGATACGGCTAGTGTACACTTATTGCGTACGGATTACAAGTCGGGCGACGGACGGTCAGCGCCCGTGCCTGACGAAAGGGTTTTGGGAGTGAGCACACGACGGGGGCGGAAGCGGCCGACGAGCGCGGAGCGGCGCTTTCGGTCGGCGGTGC
>DAOUIX010000056.1:0-2548 GCA_034423235.1 Chloroflexota bacterium
CTTATCACGGTACAGCATTCGGGCGCGGTCGTGCAGACCGCGCCCGAATGCTTGTGCGCTGTATTGGCGCGGCCGACCAAACCGACTAGGCCGTTCGCCCCCAGCGCTCGATTCGTTCGTTCAACAAGTCGATGTCCTGCGCCAGGATGCGGTCACCCTCGGCTATGGCCTTCTCGATGGCCTCTTCCACCGATGCGTCGCCGGTCATAGCCGTGTGAGCAATCCCGCGCCAGGCCAACCACTCGATCTGGTTGGGGTGGTAGCCCTGCCAAGTTCGGAACTCGCCGCGGACAAACGAGACCAGCAGGTCCTGCCGCTCCGGCGGCGCGGCCAAATTCTCCGGCGACTCCAGCGCGTCCCATCGGCAGGGGAGGAAGCCACGGTCAGTGGCAGCCCGCGCCTGCATCTCGGGGCCCGCCATCCAGACCAGGAAGTCCACGACTGGCTCAACCACGCCCTGGCGGGCCGCCGAGTCAATAACGTAGTGCCCCTGATTGGTGCGATGCACGGCCACCGTGCCGGTCACGTCACCCTTCGGCTGCGGTGCCAGCGACCATCGGAAACGGTCGCTGATGCCCCCAATGAGGAAGCCCTTAGCGTCGCCGCGGCGCAACTCGGCGCCGACCTTACCGGCCGTAAAGAGGTCGCCAAACTCACCCGACAACTCGCGCTGCGCTTCGGTCGGCGCCGAGACCTTGTGCTTGTGAATAAGGTCAACCCCGAACTTGAAGCCCTGATCGCCACCGTCGTCAAACTGACTGGTGTGCGTGCCGTCAGGCGAGATGTACTGCTTGCCACCGAAGCCCCAGCCAATCGGCGTCCAGAAGTGGATGTCGCCACCACCTGTGATCCGGGTACCCCAGATTCCATTGTCCGGGTCGGTGGACTGCTTGGCCGCCTCGAGCCACTCGTTGCTGTACGTCCAATCGGCCGACGGCTCCGGAACACCGTATTGGTCATACAGATCAATGTTGTAGTAGTGGCCGCTCACGTTGCCCTGGTACGGCAACCCGAACGCGTGCCCCTGGAACGAATCGACGAACGGGTAGTCAAGGTCATAGTTGATCGTGTAAGAGTCCGGCTCGAAGATCAGGTCGGCCCCATTGAAGGTGGGGTGGCGGTCCAGCACGTCGTTGATCTGGTGAAACGAATCTTGATGGGCGCCGAAGAAGTTCCAACTCAACAACGCCGCAGCCGGGGCGCTGCCCGCCGCGATGCGAATCGCGAACGTCTCGAAAAACAGGTCCTCCTGCGGTGTGAACTTGATCCTGATATCGGGCCGTGCCTGCGCGAAGTTGGCGAGCGCCCAGGTGGTGGACTTTCCGCGCACGCCAGAGACGTGGTCGCTGATGAACTCGAACTCCACCGTCTCTGCCTGAGGCGCCGCCATCGCCTCTGTCGCCACCTTCTCAGCGGCGACAGGGGCTGCCTGGGTCACTTCCTGTTGAGCTGCTTGCGTGACGCTCGGCTCGGCGGCCTCGGTCTCGCCACACGCCGCCAGCGCGGCCGCGCCCGCGGCGCCGATTCCAAGTGCCGAAGTCGCCGTCAGGAATCGCCGTCTTGTCAGATTGCGGACCATTGCGCTCCCCTCCCTGTGTGCGCCAGTCTGAAGAAGCGAAGGCGCTTTTCCACAGAAATATACCGGCTAGAAGTGAAGCGTGGCTAATCGCCCAGTCACAGCATTCGGGCGCGGTCTATCAGACCGCGCCCGAATGCCCGTGCGCCATTGTGGCGCTGAAGACCTAACCGACTAGGCGGTGCGGCCCCAGCGCTCGATGCGCTTGTTCAGCAAGTCCACGTCTTGCCGAAGGATGCGGTCACCTTCGGTCACGGCGCTCTCGATGGCCTCTTCAACCGACGCCTCTCCGGTCATGGCCAGATGGGCTCGGCCGCGCCAGGCCAACCACTCGCGCTGGTTGGGATGGTAGCCCTGCCAAGTGCGGAACTCGCCGCGAACGAACGAGACCAGGAGGTCCTGCCGCTCCGGCGGCGCCGCCAGGTTCTCCGGCGACTCCAGTGCGTCCCAACGACAAGGCAAGAACCCGCGGTCGGTCGCTGCGCGCGCCTGCATCTTGGGCCCGGCCATCCAGACCAGGAAGTCCACGACTGGCTCAACCACGCCTTGTCGTCGCGCCGAGTCAATGACGTAGTGCCCCTGGTTGGTGCGATGCACGGCCACCGTGCCGGTCACGTCACCTTTCGGCTGCGGCGCCAGCGCCCAGCGGAAGCGGTCGCCGATGCTGATCACCGCGTTGCCCTTGGCGTCGCCACGTCGCAATTCGGCCCCGATCTTACCGGCCGAGAAGGCGTCGCCGAACTCACCCGCCAACTCGCGCTGCGCGTCCGTCGCCGGCGAGACGCCGTGCCTGTGGATGAGGTCTACCGCGAACTGGAAGCCACGGTCCCCACCGTTGTCGAAGTGCTCCGTGTGCGTGCCGTCCGACGAAATGAACTGCTTGGCGCCGAAGCCCCAGCTAATCGGCGTCCAGTAGTGGATGTCGCCGCCGCCGCCGATCCGGGTTCCGTAGATTTCGTTGTCCGGGTCGGT
>DAOUIX010000057.1:0-5228 GCA_034423235.1 Chloroflexota bacterium
CGAAGTCAACTACGACAACGACCCCGAGTGGATCTTCGAAGCCGGCGGCGCCGTCGAGGCGGCCCTCGAAGCCCGCGAACGCGGCCTCGTCCGCTACATCGGCTTCACCGGCCACAAGAGCCCCCACATCCTCCGCGCCATGCTCGAATTCGACTTCGATTGGGACGCCTGCCAGATGCCCATCAGCCCCTTCGACGGCGCCTTCCGCAGCTTCAAGTCCGAAGTCCTACCCCTCCTCAACCAACGCGGCATCGCCTGCCTCGGCATGAAATCCCTCGGCGGCAACGGCCAGTTCGTCGGCGTCAACGGCCTCACCGCCCAGGACTGCCGCCGCTACGCCCTCTCCCAGCCCATCGCCGTGCTCATCTGCGGCATGGTCAACGAACGCGACTTGGCCCAGGACCTGGAAATCGCCCGCACCTTCACCCCCATGTCCGACAGCGAACAGGCCGATCTCCTGGCCCGCATCCATCGCGAAGCCACCGACGGACGCCACGAGTACTACAAGACCACCACATACTTCGACCACGAATACCACCGCGAGGCCCACGACTTCCCCGCCTTCGCCGAAATCCGCAACCCCTAAGTGCGACCTCGGCGAAATGTCCCCTGCCTCCCAAGCCGCGTCCGCTCCTGCTCCCTCTCCCCGTGGAGACCTTTGCATAACGCGCATCGACCTCACAGGCGTGGCGGCTCTTTCTCCCTCTCCCTCTGGGAGAGGGTTGGGGTGAGGGTCTTCCGCGCAACTGCTCCCAGGTTGTACAGAGGCCTATAAGTGCGCCTGGCCCTCTGCAACAAGACGCTCGACGACCGCCCTATCGAGGCGTTCTTCGAGTTGGCGTCTTCCACGGGCTTCGACGCCGTCGAGCTCATCCCCGGCTCACTCGGAACCCCGGTCTCCGATCCCGATCCCGCCATGCGCGTCCAGATCCGCCAGGTCGCTCGCGCCCACGGCCTCGAAGTCGTTGCCTTCAACTCCCTCCTCCAGCACGCCCCCCACCTCAACCTGGTCACCCGCGATCCCGACCTGCGCCGCGCATCCGCCGCCGAACTGGTCGCCATCGTCCAAATGGCCGCCCACTTCGGCGCATCCGTCATCGTCGTCGGCTCCCCACGCCAACGCCAAGCGCCCCAGGACGCCTCGTTCGACGAAGCCGCCGACCTCTTCATTGACGAACTCCGGCCCGCCGCCGACGAAGCCGCCCGCCTCAACATCACTCTTTGCCTCGAACCCTTGGTCCCCTCCCTCACCAACTTCATGAACGACACTCGCGAAGGCATCGCCGTCGCCCGCGCCATGGATCACCCCGCCGTCAGGCTCGTCCTCGACGTCAAGCAGATCAGCCAGGAAACCCAATCCTTCCAGGCCGCCGTCGATCTCGCCTTGCCCTGGCTTGCCCACGTCCACGTCAACGACGCCAACATGCACGCCCCGGGCGAAGGCGACACCGACTTCGTCCCCATCATCAGCAAGCTGCGCTCGGTGGGCTACGAGGGCTTTCTCTCGATCGAGGCCTTCGGCTTCACCGATGACCCCGCAGTCGTGCTCCCCAGGTCCCGTGCTTACCTCGAAAGCGTCCTCGCCGCCGCCTGATCGTCGTCGCTGACGGCCCGCACCATGTAAATCAGCCCGGCCGCCCCGGTCATCGTCCGCAGTCCCGCCGACTCCCGCCGCCGCCGCTCCTTGTATCCCGCTTGCTCATAGAACCGAATCGCGGCCGTATTGCCGATCAGCACCTCGAGCCCGATGGTCAGGGCCCCCGCCTCCCGCGCCCCCGCGTGCGCGTGCGCGAGCAGCTCGGACCCGATGCCCCGTCGTCGATGCTCCTCCGCCACCGCCAGGTTCCAGACGCTATAGCTGTTCCGAACGAAAGCGGGCTCCGCCGAAACCATGTGCCGCATCCGCCACGAGAGCGCCAGCGAGCCCAGCACGCCGTAGACCCGTGCCGTCGCCAACGATGCTCGCAGCGATTGCCAGGGATCCGTACGGTCCGCCACGTGCGCAATCACCCCGACAACCCTCTGGTCGTCGCAGGCCACGAAGTGATGGTAGGAACCGCCCCACATCGCGAACATCCGGGCAAATCGATCCCGCGTAGCTTCAATTTGCCCGCCGCCCCAGATAGGCGCCGCCAGTGGCCCCGCCGCGTCCGCCATCAAGTCACCCACGGCTTCGGCATCGTTCGCCGTCGCCGGCCGAATCGAAATGCCCGGGGCTCTGCCTACGTCCCCGCCAGCGATGCCCACACCGGCAAATGGTCCGAAGCCAGCGACTCCCGCGTCTCGGCTAGATTCACCGTCAGGTCCGGCGTCACGAAGATGTAGTCAATCCGGTCCTCCGGCGCCGAGGCGGGGTACGTCAGCGGCCCGTCGGGACTCACATCCACGAATCCCGCATTCGTCAGCGTTCGAATTGCAACTGAATCGGGCGTGGCGTTCAAGTCACCCAGCACTATCGTCCGCGGCGCCTTCCCCCAGTCTTCGAGCACTCGTACCACCTGCGAAGCGCGCACGGTATCGGCGTCGTCTTCATGGTCAAGATGGGTATGCAGAATCGTAATGGGAGCGCCCGCCGTTTGAATCCCTATGCGCTGAAAGCCGCGCGGAACCCGGCCCTCGCTTCCAAAGTGCGTGTTCGAGGCCCCAAACACCGGCAACCGCGTCAGCACCGCGTTCCCCCACAAGTCGCCCATATTCGCCCCGTAGTAGGCCGGCGCCTCGAGTCGGTGGGAAAGCCACGCCAGCGTGTCCGCCGCGCCCGATATCACCCATCCCCGGCCAATCTCTTGCAGCCCAACCACGTCCGTCGGCCGCTTCTCGATCTCTTGCGCCACCGCCTCCAGATCGAACCGTCCGGTCGCCCCAAACCCCTGCCGAATGTTGTACGTCATCACGGAAAGCGAGGCGTCCGTGGCTATCGGTGCCCTATCGGACGACGGAGCGCCCGATATCAACCCAACGATGAATGGCGGCAGAAACAGCAGCGGCGCCAGCGCCGGGATCAACCGCTTCCCGGGTTCCTGGTGGCGGCTCAACGACGAAACCAGCGCAAGCACCACGGCCACCGCCACCGAGCCCGGCAATACCCACGGCGGAGCGTAGAAGGAGTAGAAGATAAAGAGCAGCGCCACCAGCGCAACACCGCCCACCGTCACGTTGCTGACCGACCAGGCCGACGTCCGCGGCTTTCGGTCCTCGGGAAACAGCGCCGTCGTCACGACCGGCAGACCCAACCCCACCAGCGCGAGACCGGGAACCGTGCTGCTGGGCATGGCGCCGGCAATCCAGGCGCCCACGACCATGACCAGCGACGCGACGGCGACGTGAATGAGACTCATCCCGCGCCCCGACTTCGCCGAAGCCGACGACCACCCAAGTCCGACCATGGCCGCGCCCGCAACCCAGATCAACGCGGCGCGCAAGTCCAGCCCGCTGGGCGCCGCCATCTGCCCAAAATTGCCGCTGAATGCCATGAACACAACCAACGCCGGACCCAGCCCCAGCAGCGACAGACTTCGCAGCGGGCCGCCAAACTCAGCCGGCCGACCCGCCGCCCGCCAGCCGCCCGCCAGCGCCAGCAGCGCCAGCAGCGCCACGATCCCCGCCGCCCACGGCGAGTCGCTGAACGGTGCATCCACCGTCCGGAACACGCCCCGAATCGCCACGTCCGCCGTGAACGCCAGCGCCAGCCCTTGCCCGGCGGCGCGCCCCACGCTCGACACCCAGAGCGCCAGCACCCAGCCAAACGCAATCGTGCCGACGGCGCCAATCCAGGCGTCCGCCGCCGGCGACGCGGAGACCTGTCCCACAACAGCTAGCCCCGCCAACAAGGTGATCGAAACGAGCCGCGCACGACCCATCCCGATCAGCCGCGCCAGCGGCTCGGCCAGCCCCCACAGGATCAGCACGCCAAACACGATCGCCGCCAGCAGCACCCGGTCCGAGGTCTCGCCCACCACCCAGAACATATGGCTGGTGAATACCCGGAACGCCTGCAAGCCCAGGACCACCGCGGCCGCAACCGACAGCGTTCCCACATCCGGCCGGCGCACGAGGATCGTCGTCATGCGTTACTCGCGGCTCGTCTGTCCGCTCGCGTTCGCCGCGCGCGCGCTCACGCCCAGTACCCCCAGGAATCCTTCCGAATCCACATGGTCGAAGTCCCCGACGCCTTCCATGCTGGACGCGTCACTATAGAGCGAATGCGGCGCGTCCTCCGCCCCCGCGAACTGCGCGTGACCCCGGTACACGTCCACGTGCACCGTGCCCGTCACCAGGCGCGTGAACTCGCCAATGGCCCGCCGCAGCGCCGTGCTTGCCAGGTCGTACCAATACCCCTCGTAAATCTGCCGCCCCAGCGCCGCCGACAACGAATCGAACACCGGCCGCGCCCGCCGGTCCAGGATCAATTGCAGCAGGTACTCGTATGCGCTCCCCAGCAATTCCATGCCCGGCGCCTCATACACCCCGCGCGACTTGATCCCCACGAACCGGTTCTCCACCGTGTGCAGCCCGATGCCGACGCCGTTCGCCCCGCCAATCGCGTTCGCCCGCGCAAACACCTCCAACAGCGGGATCTCGTCCCCGTCAATCGCCACCGGCACGCCCGCCTCAAACCGGAACGACACCCGTGTCGACTCGTCCGGCGCGTCCTGCGGATACACCCCCATCTCCGGCGCCACGAACTGCGCGTGCGTGCTCAACTCTTCCAGCAGCCCGGCCTCGTGCGTCAGCCCCAGCAGGTTCGCGTCCGTCGAATACGGCTTGTCCAGTGTCGCCCGGATCGGAATCTCCTCGGCCTCGCAGTACGCGATCATTTCGCGTCGACCCGGAAACTGCTCCAGGAAACTCGGGTCGCGCCACGGCGCGTACACGTGCACCCCCGGCGCCAGCATGTTCGTCGCCAGTTGAAATCGGACCTGGTCGTTGCCGCGCCCCGTGGCCCCGTGACTCAGCACCGTCAACCCGCGTGCCGTCAGCTCCGGCACGATCGCCGCCACGGTCGCGTACCGCGCGATACCGGTCGTATTCCAGTACCCGCCCTCGTACTTCGCCTGCGCCTGGATCACCTCAAGCCCGGCCCGCGCCAGCGACTCGCGCGCATCCACGATCACGGCTTCCTGCGCCCCGGCCACCCGCATGCGCACGGCCACGTCATTGATATCGTCTTCGTCCGGCTGCCCCAGATCCGCCGTCAGCCCAACGACGCCCACGCCTTCCTCCACCAG
>DAOUIX010000058.1:0-75002 GCA_034423235.1 Chloroflexota bacterium
CGGCCACCAGGGCCGCTGGATGCCGCGGCACGAGACCGTCCGACAACTGATCGCCGACGGCGCGATCGGCCAGGTCATCACCGCCTTTGCCGGGCCGCCCAAGGCGAACGCCGGCCTCATGAACATCGCCACCCACCAGCTGAACTACTGGCAGTACATGCTGGGCGACCCCACCCCCCTCTGGGTGCTGGCCAACGTGCAGCGCCAGACCGACCGCTACGAGCGCGGCTGGCCGGCCGAGGACTTGGCGGGGTTGCTGGTGGAGTTCGAGGGCGGCATCCGCCTCTCGATGGAAAGCGACACGCCGCCCGAAGGCCTGGAGCGGGACCTGCGCGTCATTACCGGGACGGAAGGTGTTATTTGGCTGGCAGGCGGGACCGCCGGCAACGTCATCCGGCTCCTGCGCCATGGCGCCTCGGGATGGGAAACGATCGAGGCCAGCGAGGCCGAGTTCAGCGACGCACGGACGCTTGAGCTCGACGCACTGGCCGCCTGGGCAACCGGCGAGCTCGACGAGCATCGCGGCGACGCCAACCTTGCCATCCACACGCTTGAGATCCTGATGGGGATCTACGAGTCGGCCCGGACGCACAGCCTGGTTCAGCTACCGCTGCAAACCAAGGGATCGCCGCTGACCGCCATGATCGACGCCGGCGACCTGCCAGTCCGCTATCCGGGGCACTACGACATCCGCCACAAGTCCGCCACGCCAGATTAGGGGTCGCTGACATGACGACATACCGCGCTGGAGTCATCGGACTGAATCTCGGCCAGTCGCACGTTCGCGGGTTCGACCAGGCCGACGGGGTCGAGGTCGCGGCCGTCTGCGACATCGACGAATCGCGACTCGAGGAGGTTGCCGACCAGTACGACGTACCGGGTCGCTACACCGACGCCACGGCCATGCTCGAGACCGAGTCGCTGGACATCGTGAGCGTCACCACGCCGGCGGCGTTGCATCCAATGATGACCCTGCTGGCCGCGCGCTATCCGGTGCAGGCGATCATCTCCGAGAAGCCGCTGGCCAACTCGATGGGCGAAGCCGACGCCATGCTGGCCACCTGCGACGCGGCGGGCATCAAGCTGCTCTGCGGCTACCAGGGCCGCCACATGCGCGCCTTCGAACGCGCCCGCGGCCTGATCGCCGACGGCGCCATTGGGAAGCCGCTGGTGGTAAAGGTCAGCGTGGAAGAGGGCGGCCTGCTCAACCAGGGGTCGCACCTGATCGACCGCTCGCTGTATCTGCTTGGGGACCCCGAACCGCTCTGGGTGCTGGGCCAGGTGCAGCGTGAAACGGACCGCTACGAGCGCGGCTACTACTGCGAGGACCTCTGCTTCTGCATCGCCGCGGTGGAAGGCGGCGCGCGGATCGTCTACGACAACGACATCGGTCCCGGCGGCGACGTAGGCAATCGCGCCTTCGTGGTCACCGGCGACGATGGAATGTTGATCGTGGAGCCAAGCATTCCCGCAATTTCGATGTCCTACGGCGTCCAGCTCATTTCAGGCAACCGCGACGACCTGAACGAGCCGTGGGACGGCGTGGAAACGAATTTCATGCTGGCGCAGGCCAACGAACTCGTGGCCTGGCTCAACGGCGACATCGACGACCACCGGCAGAACGCCCACCACGCCATCAAGTCGCAGTCGATCCTGATGGGGCTCTACGAAAGCGCGCGTACCCACACGCTGGTCGAGGTTCCCATTCAGACCAAGCTCGCGCCCCTGGATGCCGCGATCAACGAAGGCTCGCTCAAGGTCCGCTACCCGGGCGCCTACGACATTCGCCGCCCCTTCGTCTACGCCAAAGACCAGGTCAGCTAGGCGGATAGCGCTAGACGACTTCCTCCGCGACGTCGGTCTCGCCGCAGATGTCCATCAGGGTGTGATGGACGGCGCGGTCGTGGGCGTAGCTGAAGCGAGGTTGGCATTCGCCGCGGATGCAGGCCACGAAATGCTCGACATCGTCGCGAAATGGCGCCTCCCGCCCGGTGCCGTAGACCTTCCAGCCGTCCGCCCCGGCGCCGGGTCCGCCGCGGTGAATGGCCACGGCCGGTGCGCGGTCCCCAATGGACGCCCATGGGGAGACGATGGCCTGGGCCTCTGATCCGTAGACCTCGAAGCTGCGCGGACGCACCTGCTCGGTCTCCAGGTGGCTGGCTTCCAGCGTGGCGATGGCGCTCGGGTACTCCAACACCACCGTGGCGTTGTCGATATAGCCAGACTCGATAAAGCGGTCGCAGCGCAGGAACGAGTGAACCTTGGCCGGCGTCCCCAGCACAGCCATCGCCATGTCCAGCGCGTGGGAGCCAAGGTTGTAGAAGATGCCGCCGTTGAAGTACCGGTCGCGGCCCAGGTAGGTGTCGGCGGAAGGTTGGTAGAAGCTGCACATGTGCGAGCGAACGCGGTAGATGTCACCGAATTCGTCGCGATCCACCATGTCCAGCACGCGCCGGAAGTGCGGCGTCAAGCGGTTGTTGTAGCCCATCTGGAACAGCAGGCCGGACGACTCGGCCAGGCCCGTCAGTTCGTCAACGTGGGCGTGGGTCCAGCCGCAGGCCTTTTCCATCAACAGGTGCTTGCCGGCCTGCAGCGCTCGGCGAGCGTACGCAGGGTTCTGGCGCTCGGCCCCACCGATCAAAATGCCGAGCACGGATGGGTCCTCGAGCAGCCGGTCGATGCCATTGACATACGGCAAGCCCGCCGAATTCGGCTCGGACTCCTTGGCCGCGCGAGCATCTGCGCAGGGCTCGTAGACGCCGGCGAGGTCGATCTCCTCCAGATCGCGCAGCCAGCGCAGCTTTCCAGCCGCATGCCCGTGCTGCGCGCCGAGCATTCCAAGCCGTACCGGTGGCTTGCTCATGGGGTGTGCTCCGAAGCCGTGAGCGGACAAACCATAAGCGGCATCTGAACCTCCTCGGGACGGGCGAGCCGCAGGAAAAAGTGACCCAGCCCGGATGATCCCAGCATGAAGTCCGGGCTGTAGTTGCCCGGCTCGTCCCCTAGCCAGCGCACCTCGCCGTCACGCTCCTCGCGATAGGCGACGGCGGCGTCGCCGAAGTCGCGGGCGCATACCATCCAAGACTCGTCGCCGCCCGCGCGCGCGAGTTCGATGAAGAGTTCCGCGTTTCCGGCCAGGCCGTGGCACTGGCTGGGGTTGTTGCGGACATCGCCGGCGGCCAGGGTCGCCTGGGCACAGCGCTCCGCAAGGCCGCGCAGGTCGTCATCGTCGAAGATTTCCGCCGCGCGTGCCGCGAACAGCCCAATGCCCGGCGCCCCGTGGCACCACTGCACGCGCGGACGGTGCGGGTCGCCCGGCCAGCGATTCCAGCAGATGCCGCGATCGTCCTCCAGCGCGATCGCCTCGATCCAACTCAAAGCGTCGTACACAAGATTCCTGATCGCGTCGTCGCCCGTAAACCGCCAGAGCTCTGCCAACGCATAGGCGATGCCGCTGGCGCCATGCACGAACCCCGCGCTGAAGCGAACCTGCCCTTCGCGGTGCCAGTCCCAGCGCGCTCCTTCGTCGTCGCGTTCAACCGTTCGGGCTATGTGGTCACCGCCCCTCACCGCAGCATCCAACAAGCTCTGATCCGCTGCGGCCTGGTACAGGCGCAGGAGAAAGATCACACTGCCGGCCGATCCGCTCAACACATGCGCGTCCGGCCAGGACGCGCGAGCTACTGCGCGGGCCCGCGCCTGCGCGTCCCGCAACCAGCGTTCACGCCCGGTGGCTTCGTACAGGTGCAGGCACATCTGGCCGTGGCCCGACATGCCGAAATACAGGCCCGCGTCGGCGTCCGGATCCCTAAGGTCAGCCTTCGACTCGGCCTCGACCCACATCGCCGCCGCTTCGGCCACCTCGCGGGCCTTGGGATCGCCGGTGACCCGGAACAGGTCGGCGAACATGAACACGACCCCGGCCGTCCCACCAAAGACGGCGGTGGAGTACTGCGGCTTGCCTGTATAGCTGCGCGTCTCCCAGCGCGCGCCGCCGACGGCCGGACGCGCCAGCGCCGCGATGCTGTCGGCCACGCTCTGGGCGGCCACAAGGAATCGGTCGTCGTCAGGCATGGCCATCCTGCGGATTGCACACGCCCTCACGGTAGCCGATCAATTGCGACGACCACGCGACAAGCCGCCGCGAGGCGCGTAGTCTCACCGGACGACACAAGCGGTTTCGAGGCACCAATGCAAGACGTGAAGCTGCCTGATACACCAATCACCGAGGCCTATCCGGGCCTGAACAATCTGGTTGTCGACTTTAACCAGATGAAGGCCTTCCTTGACGATCCCCTGGTGCTGGTTGAGGGCGACGGCGTTCGGGTCCGCGACCACACCGGGCAGTGGTATATCGACGGTCTGGCCGGCGTCGCGGCAGTTCAGGTTGGCCATCGCAACCAGGGGATCATCGACGCGATGCACGCGCAGCTCAATCGTATTGCGCTGACCCTGCCCCTCTATGCGGCGTCGGAGCCGGCAATCGCGCTGGCCGAGCGGCTGGCCGAAATCACGCCGGCGCCGCTGACCCACGTGAAGTTCACCAGCGGCGGCTCGGAGGCCAACGAGACCGCCTTCAAGCTCGCGCGGCAGTTCCACGCGCAGACCGGTAACCCCGGCAAGTACAAAGTGCTCTCGCGCTACAAGAGCTATCACGGCGCCACGATGGGCGCCCTGGCCGCCAGCGGCGGCGCGTCACGCAAGTTGCCGTACGAGCCGTTTCCCACCGGCTTCGTGCACGTGCTACCGCCGGACTGCTATCGAAGCCCGTTCGGGCTGGACGGCGTTGAGTGCGCAATCCAATCTGCCGAACTCGTTGGCCATGTGATCGTCGGCGAAGGAGCAGAGACGGTTGCCGCGCTCATCGCGGATCCCGTGGTGATGTCAGCCGAAGGCCTGATCGCACCGCCTATCGAGTACTTCAAGATCCTGCGCGAGATCTGCGACCGGCACAACGTGCTGCTGATCTTCGACGAGATCATCACGGGCTTTGGGCGGCTCGGCGAACTGTTCGCAGCGGACGTGTACGAGACATGCCCGGACATCATGTCGGTCGGCAAGGGCATCAGCGGCGGATACGCAGCGCTGGCCGCCGTGATGCTGACTGAGCGCGTTGCCAGCGCCTTCTGGGGCGAGCTTGGCGACGGGGTCCACTTCAACGCCGGGCACACCTACTCGGGCAACCCGGTGGCCTGCGCGGCGGGGCTGGAAGCCGTTCGGCAGATCGTGGAAGGCGGGGCGCTGGACAACGGCCGCGAGCGCGGTCGGCAGCTGCGGGCCGGCATGGATGAGTTGATGTCGAGGTACCTGCAGATCGGACGCGTGGACGGGATCGGCATGTTGCAGGGTGTGGAGTTTGTAAGCGACCGGGCCACGCGGTCGCCCTATCCCGACGACAACTTGCTGTGCCGCGCGGTGGGCCGAACCGCTAGGCGCAACGGGCTCATCGGCCGGATGGGCGACCACACCTACGTCCTTGCACCTCCGCTTACTTCAACGGAGGAAGAGATCGACGAGATGCTGGACATCCTTGACGCGTCGATTGCCGAGACTCTGGAAACCTTCGAGGAGTGAGCCAGGCGGCGTTTGACGACCGGGTGGCCGCCTACGCGCAGTCACCGACTCATCGCGAAGGCCCGACGCTCGACCTCACGCGCGAATTCGCCCATGCGCGCCCAGGTGACCTAGTCCTGGACGTGAGCACGGGCACTGGGTTTACCGCCCATGCCCTGGCCGCTACCCCCACTCGCGTCGTGGCGGCGGATATCGCCCCCAACATGCTGCGGCACACGCGCGCGACGGCGCCGAATGAGTTGCGGGTGGTTCAGTCGGATACTCACACCCTGGCGTTCGCCAACCGAGCATTTGACGTCGTGACGTGCCGCCATGCGTTCCATCACTACCAGAATGGGCGCACCGCCCTGGGCGAAATGGCGCGTGTCGTTCGGCCGGGCGGCCGGGTGGTGATAACCGACACGATCTCGCCAGATGACCCAGACGTGGCCGCGGCCATGCACGAAATCGAGTCGCTCCGCGACCCTTCACATGTCTGCAACCGGTACGCGAGCCAGATTCTGAAACTGATGACAGAAGCTGACCTGGACATTGTGCGCAGCACGCGCACGCGTACCGAGCAAGATTTCGACGGCTGGTGCAGTCGAACGGGGGTATCAGATGCCCTTCGGCGACAACTCTGGCGGGCCTTTACCGAAGACGTAAGAGTCCGCGCGGCGTTCGATGCGCGCGAAACCGATAACGGCCGATGGTTCTACTGGCCGGTTCTGGTCGCGGCCGGCGTACGGCGCGCCTAGGCTCCGATACGATACAGACGGAGTCGGACTCCGGGGGATAACGATATGGCAACGGCACCGCTGAGGGTCGGATTTGTGGGCTGTGGCGGGATCTCCCGCTTATACACGGACATCTACCTGGGACTCCACGAGTTGGCGCACGTGGTCGCCGTTGCCGATTTGGTCCCGGAGCTGGCACGCGATCGGGCCGAAGGACTGACGCACGGCTATCGGGCAGAGGCCGCGCGAGAGCATGCTGTCGCCACAGGCGCGCGCAGCGAGGCCGACCGTGACGCCGCCCTGGCCCGAGCCGAATCGGCGGAGGACGCGGCCTCCAACGCGATCCAGCAGTTCGCGAGTCACAGCGAACTGCTGGCCGGCGCCGACGTAGATGCCATCGTGCTGCTCACAGCGCCGGCCGTTCGGGGCGGTCCAACCGTCGAAGCCGCCGCACAGGGGGTGCACGTCTTCACGCAGGGTCCGATGGCTCGAAGCGTGGACGAAGCCGACGCCATGCTGGACGCGGCCGAAGCCTCGGGCATCAAGCTGCACGTCCAGGTCGGTTCGCGCTACAGCCGGGGCATGCGGCACGCCCAGCGCGCGGTTGCCAGTGGACTGATGGGCCAGATGGCTATGGCGAAGGTTGAGTTGAATCTGTTCCGGCCGCAGTCGCCCTACTTCCGATCCACACACTGGCACGGCACGTGGGGCGGTGAGGGTGGAACGTCGGTGTTTCATCACGGCCGCTACATCATCGATCCCTTTCTGTTCGTGGTCGGTTCGCCGATCGTCGAAGTGACGGCGTATGCCGGCGCCATGCTTCGTTACATCGAGACCGATGACCTGACGCTCTCGTTGGTGAAGTTCGCCAACGGCGCACGAGGGTTGGTGCAGTCGTCGTTGCTGCATCACAACAACCCGCTGAATCCCACCTACCGGATCGAGGTCATCGGCAGCGAGGCTTCGATGGTTCTGCACCAGGAATACACACATCCGGATATACCAACGGTGATGTTGGGAGCGCGCGAAAACGGCTGGGAGTGCAACGTAAAGTTTGGGTCCAATCACGACCCGTCCCTGGTTCAGCGCCTGGAGGCTCTGGAAGCTGAAGTCTCCGACGCACCTGTGCGCGCCACGGAGATGTACCAGAGCCAAATCTGGCTTGAGTCGATCCTGGGCAATTCAGACACGCCGGCGCCGCTGCGAGTACCCCACCACCACGCCGAGTTCACGCGCGCGGTCTACAAGTCGCAGGAAACGGGCCAGACGGTCGCGTTGCCCTTAGCCAAGGACGATCCCTTTTACACCTTCAAGGGTCGCCTGACCCACGGGCGGAAGATCCCGAGGGACTGACTTCCGGCGGGCGGAAAGAGGGGATGTGGGCTCAGGGGCGCGGGCTGTCGAAGGACCTGCTCCGTACTGCCCAGTCAGGCCACTGATCAGTAGGCGCCGCGCCCACGTGCGACCACCCAGAGAGTGCGCAGCAGGATGGTGAGGTCGAGCAGCGGCGAGTAGTTCTGGATGTAGTAGAGGTCGTATTCGACGTTCTCATGCAGGGGAAGCTCGCCGCGGCCGCTTACCTGCCACCAGCCGGTAATTCCGGGAAGTACCGCCAGGCGCTGTCGCTGCCAAGATTCATACTTCTCCACGACCCACGGGAGTTCGGGGCGCGGTCCAACCAAGCTCATTTCGCCGCGCAGTACGTTCCACAGTTGAGGTAGTTCGTCCAGGCTGGTCCGGCGTAGGAAGCGGCCGACGCGCGTCACGCGCGGATCGTTGAGCGGCTTGTAAACCGCATTGACGGCAGCGCCGCCCTGGAGAGCGGCTTCCTGCTGACTCTCGGCATCCGGGACCATCGTGCGTAGCTTGAACATTGTGAACTTCCGGCCGGTCTCGCCAACGCGCCGCTGTGCGAAAACGACCGGACGCCCCCCGTCCAGGAAGACGGCCAGTGCCAGGACTGCGAGCACCGGCGCCATCAGCACGAGCGAGACTCCGGCCAGTATCAGGTCGAAGACCCGCTTGACGAAGCGGTCGAGGCCGGTGATCACGGGGGCCCGCACACTGATCAATGGCAGGCCCCACACATCCTCGGCCATCGCACGGCCAGCCATGAGGTGAAACACGTCGGGAACCAGCCGAACTCTGACTGGGAGGCTGTCCAGCGCCACGACGATTTCACGAATCCGCTCGTGGGCGTGCATGGGCAAGGCAACGAGCACGTCGTCAACTTCGAAGCGCTCAATCAGGTCCTCGAGTTCGTTACATGCGCCCAGAACCCGGGCATCGTGGATCTGCTCGCCAAGTTTGTCGGGGTCGTCGTCGGCAAACCCGATGACCTGGAATCCGGACCATGGACGCTCTCGAATCATGGCCGCCACGCGTTCACCGACGGGTCCGGCGCCGACCACCAGGACTCGAGTTGCTCCGCGGCCGGAGATTCGACGGCTTCGCATCACGAGGTTGAGTAGCCAGCGGAGGTTGATGAGCAGCAGGGCATCGAGGGCGATGAAGTAAAGAAACAGCAGGCGCGAGAGAAACTCGACTTTGAGTACGAAGAAGGCCGCGAATAGAACAATCGTGGCGAAGATGATGGCCGGAATCAGCACGCGGATTTCGTCCACGACCCGCAGCAAGCGTCGGTGGTCGTAGAGGTGGACCATCCGGAAGAAGAACGCCCAGACGAAACCGACGACCACGTATTCACGGACGGTAAGCCAGGAGAGCAGGCTGGCATCGCCGGCGCCAATCGGCAGGGTGTGCCGCAGGACATCGGCCAGGAAGAGCGCCAGGAGCGTGAGCGCAATATCGACCACGGCCAGCGTGCCACCGAAGAGGCGCGCGCGCTCCCTCACCTCAGCGCTCCCTCACCATTTCGCGGTATACCGCCTCGGTTGCGCGGGCCATCGCCCGGGCATCGTGGTACACCGCGACGGCCGCACTAGCGTTCGCGGCTAGCGTGCGAGCCTCGTCCGAGTGTGTCAACAAGCGCAACGTTGCCGTGGCGGCGGCGGGAATATCACCTGGATCGACCAAGAGCCCGGTGCGACCGTGCTCGACGAGGTCAGTAGTTCCGACGGCTCGAGCGGCAACAATCGGGATTCCCGCCGTCATGACCTCCATGATCGAATAGGGGACGCCCTCCCAGCGGGCCATGTGCAGGTACACGTCCAGAGCCGTTAGCAGCACCCGTGCATCAGCTACGAATCCTGGAAGTGACGTCGCCTCGTGAACACCCAGGGCTCGAAGGCGACCTTCAACTTGCGTTCGCAGCTCACCGTCGTTCGTCCAGAGAAACCGAGCATCGGGGCGCTGTCGGTAGATCGCTGCGAATGTCTCAGCAATGTCGAACGGCGCCTTCTGTTCGGTAAAACGCGCGGTTGTACCGATGATCGGCGCGTCAGCGGGCAGGCCGAGTCGTCGTCGGGCCTCGGCACGCGGCACCGGCTCGAACGGCGCAAAGGTGAGCGGGATCTTCCGAATCTTTCGGGGCGCCACGACCTCGCCGGCGACTTGCCGTTCGCCTTCGGACAGGGCGATGAGGTTCGCGGTTACGCGGCCTAGCACGACTTCCAACCACCGCAGCGGCCGGCGTGCAAACGGTGAATCGAAGTTGAGGAAGTAGAAACCATGCGGCGTGTGAACGGCTCGCACTCGAGGAAACAGTGCGGCGGCTACGCGACCAATCACACCCGCCTTGGTGCTGTGGGTATGCACGATGTCATAACGCCGACGCCGGATCAGTGCGATGAGGTTCAAGGTCGCGCGTAGGTCGTCAATGGGTCGAATGGCTCGGACCATGGGCACCACGTGCATCTCGACAGGCAGTACGGACATGTCGTCAAAAAACGATGTGTCGCCGCGAGGTTCGGAGCGCACGCGGGGACACGCTATTTCGAATTGAAACGCCGGGCGATCGACAGCGGCCGCCAAATCAAGCAAGTGGCGTTTGGTGCCGCCAATCGTGGCCTCCATGACCTGGAGGACTCGAATCGGGCGGCCGGACATCGGCTGCGCTAGCGCAGCACCGCCTGTTGCATCCATGCGTACTCGGCCCCGACTCCCTCCTCGATGGTGGTGGACGGGTCGAACCCAAGCACGCGGCGGGCTTTCGAGGTGTCGGCCTGGCTGTGGAGCTGGTCGGCGGGGTGCGCCTCGCCGTAGATCCTCTCGACGGGCTTGCCGACGACTCGCTCCATCGTATCGATCAGCTCGTTGACCGAGGCCGTGGGTCCGCTCCCGATGTTGAAAGTCTCGCCGATCGGTAGTTCATCGAGCACGCGAACCTGCGCATCGACCGCATCAGCCACATATGTGAGCTCCCGCGTTTGCTCGCCGTCGCCGTAGATCGTGATCGGTTGGCCGGTGGCGATGGCCCTCAGTCCGATGTGCACGAGCATGTCGGGCCGCTGCCGGGGCCCGAACAGCGTGTAGTACCGAAGCATGACTACCGGCAGACCAAACAGCCGGTGGTAGGAACTGAGCAAGTGTTCATCCAGCAACTTGGTCATGGCGTAGAACGAACGCGGCTCAAGTTCGTGGTCCTCGGGCGTCGGCATCCTGGGATTGAAGCCGTAAATCGAAGACGTTGAGGCGAAGCTGAAGAGTTTGACGCCGGCGCGCAACGCGGCGTCCGCCAGCCGCTGCGTCGAGCGGCTGTTGTCCTGCATATATCGCTGAAAGTTTGTCGGTGTCCAGCCCTCGCGGACGCCGGCACGGGCCGCGAGGTGAAACACGTATTCCACACCTTCGACCACCTGGTCCAACTCAAGCTCGGCGTCCAAGAGGTGAGCCTCGACGAACTCGAAATCCTCGTGCTGGCGGAGCGTCTTGAGATTCGCCCGCTTCTGCTCAAGGTCGTAGCTATCGGTCATCCCATCGAGACCGATGACTCGATGGCCTCGCGCAAGCAGCGACTCGCAGAGATGGGACGCAATGAATCCGGATGCCCCTGTGACGAGCGTTACCGGACGGCTGCTTCCCTGTGGCATCAAATCCCCGCGTGAAGAAAGCGCGCCGGCCGCGCGCTGCGAAAGTATATCGGCGAGCCAATCGCCGCGTTACGCGGCGGCGTCGCGAATGACTGACGCATAGAGGGCGCGCGTTGCGGCACGCATACCCTCCAAGTCGAACACTTCGGTCGCGTGCCGTCGCGCGCCGGAGCCCATTCGCGCCCGGCGCTCCGTATCGAGCAGGACCGACGTCAATTCAGAAGCCAGCGCTTGCTCGTCTCCCTGGGGAACGAGCAATCCGGTCTTGTTGTGCTCCACGATTTCGGGAACGCCTCCAACGGCCGTCGCCACAACTGGCCGACTGGCCATTGCGGCTTCCATCACCACGAGTCCCAGGCCTTCCCAGTCCGATGCCAGCACGACAACGTCTGCGGCGGCCATCAGGTTGGGGATGTCCGCGCGCACACCCAGCCACCTCACCGCATCGCGCAGGTCCAGATCGACAGCTAGCTGGAGCAACCGCGCCCGGTACGCGGGTCCGCCCAATTGGGTCTCGCCAGCGCAGAGCAACTGGGCGTTACCGAGCTCTCGGCGGACGCGCGCAAACGCCCGCAGAAGCATGTCGTGGCGCTTCTGTGGATCGAGACGCGCAGGGCAGAGAATGACTGGCACGTCCGCCTCAACTCCGAGCCTCTGGCGCGCGACCATGCGACTCAGTCCGGTGAAAGGCGTGGGATCCAGCCCGTATCGAATGACCTCCAGCCGGTCTCGCGGAACGCCAAGCTGCTGGTTCGCCCAACGAGCGACCGCTTCGGAAATGGCGATCGTGCGCCTCGTGGGACGTGTCGCCAGCGCGTGAAGGGCGCGCGCCGACGCCGATTCAAGCCGCGTTTCGATGTTGTGCTTGGTGGACACGATGGCACTGACGCCGGCCACCCGCGCCGCCAGCGCGCCATACATGTCGGCACGCAGCAGGTGCGTATGCACCAAGACATAGCGATCGCGCTTGATCTGCGCCGCCAGCCGGGGCAGATGGACAGCGCCGAAGGGACCAGCCATGGGAATGTGCGACATGCCATCAACGCAGGCCTCAAATTCCGAGCGCAGGTCGTGATCGCGAAAGTAGACAAGGTCAATCTCTGCAAACTCGCGTAGGCCGGGAAGCAATTCCAGCAAGTGCCGCTGGGCGCCACCGACCGCCAGCGATGTCACGACTTGGAGAACGCGTGGTCGGCGTTTCGTCACGTGCGGCTGGACAACACAGCGTCGTACCGGGCGAGCGTCTGCTCGACCTGCCGTTGGAGTGAAAACGCCGATGCGGCGCGCTGCTGACCCGCCTCGCCCAGTCGTTGTGCATGCTGTGGATCACTCACGATGAGGTCCAACCGATCGGCTAAGGCCAACGCATCGTTGGGATCAATGGTGTACCCCCAGGCGCCATCCGTCACGATCTCTGGACCGGCGCCAAGCGTGGACGCAATGACTGGGCGACTTGCCGCCATCGATTCGATAATCGTCAGATTGAACGGGTCGGGGTAGGTCGAAGGCGCCAAGGTCACCGTCGCGGCGGCGTAGGCGTCGCGTAGCGCCTCTGGCTCCATCCAGCCCGGCAACAGAAGGCGGTCACCCACGCCTAACTCGTCAGCCAGCCGCTGCAGCTTGGGCGCATAGCGCGGGTTCTCACCGGCGATCATCAGGCGCAGGTGGGGATGTTGCGAATGCGCCAGTGCGTGCAGCGCCGCCTCGGCGCCCTTCTCTCGCGAAACGCGCGCGGCCAGCAGCGCCAGCGGCGCCCCATCCAGCCCATGGGCCGAGCGAAACGCCGCGCCATCGCCACCGCCCCACCAGTCCAGGTCTACCCCGTTGTAGACGACCTCGGCGCCTCCGAAGCCGTTGGCACGCAATGCAGTCTGCAGCGTCCGGCTGATGGCGAAGAGGTGACTTACGTGCTTCGCCATGTGGTGGTCAATCACAACGTTGCGAGCCGGGTTCCAGCGGAAGCGCTGGCACTTGGCGCAGTTGAACCAGCGCTGGCGGAAGTCGACGGGTCCCCCCGTACAAATGAACTTGATGCAGCAAAAGAGTAGGTAGTCGTGGGCCGTGTAAAGCACCGGCACCCCAAGGCGCGCCGCCGCGGACAGCGTCGCGAATGACAGGTGCTGATGCACATTGTGCGCGTGGACAAGTTCAGGCCTGAAGTCAGCCAGTTCACGACGCACGCCTGGCAGGACCATCGGGTTGGCCATGGCCACGGTGTTGCGAAACCGCTCCGGATAGCGCGATCGCAGTCGCCGCACGCGCACGCCGTCCTGCTCTTGAATCGATCCTCGCCCCGACGTGGTGGAAACAACACACACGTCGTGCCCTTCCCGAACAAACGCGCCGGCCAGGCGCTCTACCACCACACCGGCTCCGCCCCGGTTGTCGGGGGGATAGGTATCGGCCAGTAAGGCGATTCGCATTTGGCTCGGCCCGAGGGAGGAGTGGCGCGATTCTAGGCGGTGTAGGCCGCCAGACAGCGATCTGCCACCGCGGACCAGGTAAAGCGGCCCACAACATGCTCACGAGCGACCTTGCCCTGCGTCCCCGCCTGGTCGATTGAAGCCGCCAGTGGCGTTAGTGCGCGACGCAGTCCCTCCGGATCGCTCGGGGGGACGATGATCCCGCCAACTTGGGGAATGATCTCGGGCATTCCGGCCACGTCCGAAACCACAGCCACGGTCCCGCAGGCCATGGCTTCCAGCGGCGCCAGCCCCACCAGTTCCGGCAACGGATGATGGCGACCACGGTAATCCTCGTAGACCGATGGCATGACAAATGCGCAGGCCGACTGCATTGCGGCAATTACCTCCGCATCCGATGCCCCGATGTGTATCCGCACGCGACGCTCCGCCGCCTCTGACCGAATGAACTGGAGATAGTCCGTGTCGTAAGGACGCCCAAACACGTCGAGCGACGCACCGGACGGCAACCCTCGAATCGCTGTTTCGATGCCCTTGTGCGGCAGCAAGCGACCCACGTATACGACGCTGCCGGGTGTTTTTTCAGTACCGGGTGCGTACTTGGACGTATCAACGCCTGCGTAAATGACTTCCGTTCGCCGCCCCACATACGGAAGCGTGGCAGCCGCGAACTCGCTCTGTGCCAACTGACCGTCAATCCAGCGACCAATGCGTAGACGGCGAACCCAGTTCACGCCACCGCCACCGTGGTCGGTAACGAAGACGCGCTTGCCCAGCGGACGTCCGAGCAGCGTGGTCAGTGCCGCGAGACCTGATCTGGCCTGGTGGCAATGGACGACATTGGCCCAGGCGAGGGCGCCCAGAAATCCCGGACCGATCGCGTCGTAGCGGCGTCCACGGAGCCGCCGCCAGGTTCGATGCACCTCAATATCGAATCCATCCACACGGCGGATCCCGGGCTGATCGCCGAACGAGACCAGGCGCGTCGGTGTGCGTCGGCGCAGGGCGATGGCCAACTCCAGCGGATAGCGCTCACCACCGCCGCGCACCGATTCGTCGCCGAACCAGGTTGGCGACAGATGCAGGACGCGGAGGTCGCTCACAACGACCGCTCGGCCACGATGAGGTATCCCCCGGGATCTTCAACCGGACGCCGGAATGGTCGCCAGAGGAGTGCCGTCCACAGGGCGACCCAAAGCGTCGGTGGCACGAGTCGCCGACGCTGTAGACCCCGAAACCAGTCGAGCACTCGGCGTCCGCCTACGCGCCGGACCATGAGCTCATCGAGCCGCCTCCAGGTTCGCTGTGTCGCCGCCGGCAGGTGACCCCGGCTTTCAACCACCGTCAGGCCGACTTCCGCCAAACGCGCCGTCCAGTCCTCCAGCGACCGATAGTGAAAATGGCCCAGACGAGTGTTCGTGGCCGTCAAGGCTTCGCTGCCCGACTCGGCCTCGATGCGGGCTGCAAATGCAGGCGCCGGCACCGTAAACACCAGACGCCCGCCGGGATGCAAGATCCTGGCGGCCTCCCTGACCGCGCCCAGGTCATCCGGGATGTGCTCCAGGACGCTGTGGCTGTAGACGGCGCCGTAGGCGGCCGAAGCTAGTGGAAGGCCTGTGCCGTCCGCTCGCATGACGGTCCGGTAGACCCCGGATGCATGGGCGACTTGAGCTTCAGTTGAAACGAGTTCCAGCCCATCAATGGGCCAGTGCGACCGCAGCACGTAGCGCGCGACTTCGCCGGTTCCGCAACCCAGGTCAAGCACGGGTGCGGCGAATGCGACACCCCGAAGCATGGCGAATTCGGTGGCGCGCCAGAGCGCGATGGCTGGCTGGTGCAGGTGCGCGCGCAGGGCCAGCTTCAGAACGTCGGCATCGCTGCGAGCCACAAGTGCCGTAGGAAATCTAGCGTCACTCATCAATGGCGTTTTCGATCAACTGCCGCATCCGAATCTCGTAGGTGTGGTCGCGTTCCACGCGACGTTTACCGGCGATCGTGATTGCACGACGTGTCGCCTCGTCATTCAGATGGCGCTCGATGGCTGTCGCCACATCGTCGGCGTCTCTGTAGACGGCAAGCTCGGTTCCAACCTTGAAGAGATCGTCCATCCGAGCCTTGTAGTCCGTGAGCTGAAAGGCGCCGGCGGCCGGAATCTCAAAGGTCCGCATGTTTGGACCTTCGCGCATCTGTGCATGGTGGACATTGAGCACGATCTTGGCGCCGCGGTAGGCGCGCCCGACGGCGGCTGCGGGAAGCAGGGTCAGACCTCGATGCGCCTCGCGAACGCGATAGGGCGCCTCCAACTTCTCCCAGCCTCGGCCCCATACCGCCAGATTCACGCCCGAACGTGCAACGGCCTCCAGAATTTCAACCCTGGATCGACTGGACGGGAGATGCCCCATGTTGTGCCGCGCATCGCCGACGAAGATGACGTCGATCGAATCTTCGTCCGCGTCATCACCGGCCCACGCGGCCGGATCCACGGCGTGCGGCATAAACCTCGCCTGCACACCGCGCGGTTCCAGATCGTGAGCGTACGTCGGATCGGCCAGATAGAAGCGGTCGTAGAGGTGCGCGGCCCCGATGATGTTGGGGAACCAACTCGGGTCGTCGCCACACCATTGCGCGACCGGTCCGCCGGTCACGTTCCGCAGGCGACCGATGGTTTCCGGCAGCAAGACCTCGCCCTTGAGAATCAGCGTGAACTCGGGCCGCAGTTCGGCCGCCAGCCGGAGCGCATCCAAGTTGTCGGCTTGTGCCGCCTGAAACACCCGCGCAATGTGGAATCGGTCGGGCCCGGTCCACCGACGTCGAACTCGTCCCCAGGCTCCAACCGGTCGATCAAGCCGCTCGCTATAGCGGTAGGTCCGAACGTCGTGACCAGCGTCGCGCAGCCCCTGACTGCAGTATTCGGTCCAGCGTCCGGTATCCCAATACGGACCGATCAGCAGGACGCGCATGCCTGCTCGATCGCGTGCCAGACACTGCGTCCGGCAGCGTCCCAGGTGAAGCCGGCGGCTCGTTTCAGACCGCGGGCAATCAGGTCTCCGCGCAGATTGGCATCGCTCGTAACCCGAACGAGCGCTTCCGCAACCTCGTCGAGGTTGTCGGGATCCACGGGTAGACCGGCGTCACCAACAACCTCAGCCAGGCCCGCATCGTTCGCGACGACGACCGGCACTCCCGTTGCCATGGCTTCGAGCGCCGGCATTCCGAAACCCTCGGCTGTAGCCAGGCTCACGAATCCTCGAGCGCCCGCCATCACTAGCGGAAGGTCGCTGGCGGGCACGCGACCAAGGTAGTGAACCGCATGCGATCCTGCGCTCGCCATTGCCTGTAGTGACTCGTCGGACCGCCAGCCATCTCCACCCGCAACGATGAGCAGGTCGGACAGCCCAGCGTCGCGGGCTCGCATCACGGCCTGGACGAGCCGTGGAATGTTCTTTCGCGGCTGAATGGTCCCGACGAACAGGAGGTAGGGTGAATCCAGACCGTGGCGACTGAGACACGCCGCAATATCCCCTGGGGCATGGTCACTGTGAAAGCGCGTTTGATCACAACCATGTCGGGCAACGATCACCTGATCGGGCGATACGCCATAGGTTTGAACGACGTCTTGGGCAACGGTCTCCGAGACAGTGATGATTGACCGGGCCGAGTGGACGTTCAGCGCTGTCCAGCGGTCCAATTCAGCCAATTCAGGCGCGCCAAAGTTTGATGGAGCGTCGTCATGTGCAAACGCGAGGTCGTGGACGATGGCCACCCGTGTGCGCACGCCAAACGCGGGCGGCGGCTCGTGCGCGCTCTGCACGTATGCGTCCCACCTGCTCCAGCAGCCCTCCAGACCTAACCGTACGCGATACCACGGATCGCCCCCAGACGCGGCTCGTAGCATCCGGTTGCCACCTGGCAACGGCCGCAGCACCCGGAATCGGACTCCCGGTTCGGCGGGCTGCGGGAATCGCGGCGCCGCATCCGCCAGCAGCTCCAGCGAATGGCCGGGATTCGTTCCGGCCATTCCAGCGATGAGCCCACGCATGCTCTCGCCTGCCCCGTCCGGAATCCCGAGATTTGCGTTTCGAATGTTAAGAGCTATGCGCATTACGCCCTTAGGCGGCGGCTGCTCGTTGTCGCCGCAGCGCACCCACTTCAGAGCGTGCGTCGCGGTCTATGAGATAAAGCAGACCGATGTAGACGAGGACAACCACGACCCCGCCCTGAATGAGCAGCACCGCGTCCGTGAGGAGCGGCAGCAGAACCAGGCGTCCAAATGCGCCAGCGACGACCGCCGCCAACAGGGGCCGCGCGAGACGATGAATAAGCCGCAGGTCAAACTCGCGACGTGCAATAGCCAGCAGCACCAGTGCCGCCAGGCCCTGAGACACAGTCAACGCAATTGGAACCGACATGAATCCAACGCCGGCGGCCATCAGAACCACAGCGAACGCCCAGGCGACCACGGCCCACACAATGGCAACGCCAAGCACGATCTTAGTCTTGCCAATGGCATTGAGGATAGGAGTGATCAGGCCGTTGATTGGAACCAGCGCCGCGTTCACTGATAGTACGTAGAGGGCAGGGATTGCCGGCAGCCATTGCTCCCCGTAGATCAAGCTGGCGATTTCGGGTCCGAAAGCCAGGACGGCCGCGAACACGGGCAATGTGACGATGGCGTTCCACTTAAGGGTGAGTTCCGCGCCGCGTCGAACCTGGTCCGGCGCATCCTGAATCCGCGCAAACGTTGGCAGGCTCACGCGGGCCACCAGTTGCGTCATGACGAGTGGCTGCGAGGACACTCGGTTTGCCCAGCTCAGCAAGCCGGTTGATGTAGCCCCGAACGCACGCGGAGCAAACAGTGGGATCAGCGAGTCCTTAAGCGTGAGCGCCAGGCGTCCTCCCTGAAAACGTGCGCCGAAGTTCACATGCGGGGTCAGCACCCCAAGCCTGTGCGTTGGCACTGGCCACCAGGGCCGAGCGGCGGCGACCGCCAGCGTGGACGCGATACTCGCCGTCACGTGCGCAATCACGAGGCTCCACACCCCGGCGGCGCCGATCGCGAACCCGATACCGACGCTGTAGTAGACCAGGGTGCCCGCAATGTCGGCGGCGGCCAGTCGGCCGAACCTCAGATGGCGTTCCAGCAACGCGGCGGGAACGATTCGGAATGCTGAAAAGAACAGCGGAAGACTGAAAACCCGGGTCATCCATGGGTCAATGTCGTCATTGAGCAGACCGTTGACGATGAAGGGTCCGGCCACGAACACCACCGCCGCCCCGACCGACACCAAAACGAGTTGTCCGGAAAACACGGCCCGCAGGTCGCGGTGCTCGGGTTCGGGACCACGCTGAATAAGGCTGGGTTGCAGACCGAGATCGGCGAACTGCTTGACGAGCCCGGCAAGGAAGGCGATCGGCACGATGACCCCAAAGTCCGCTGGCGTCAGCAGGCGATAGAGGGCGATGGTTCCTAGCAGCGCCACGATCTTCATGCCGCCTTCGCGAATACCGAGTGAGACGACGCCGCGGATGGCCCGCTCGCTGAGACTGCCGGCGGCTGTCGCCGCCTGGCTTCCTGTCACTTCGGTGCTTCCAGGCGTTGGCCCAGCGCCCGGGCATACACGTCCAGTAGCCGCTGCGTGGAGCGACGCCAGGTCATTTCGTCAGCACGACGGCGCGCACCGGACGCAAGAGCGTTCCACCTACTTGTGTCTGTGAGGATGGTGCGAAGGGCCTCGGTGAGAGCTGGCACGTCATTGGGCGGAACGAGAAAACCGTTCCCACCGTGGGCTACTGGCTCTTCGGCTCCAGAGTCGAGAGTGCTTACGACCGGCGTCCCACACGCGTTGGCCTCCAGCAGGACCAGTCCGAACCCATCGAAGTCCGAACCCGACAGGCGGTAAGGCATGGTGACGACCCTTGCCCGGTGATACCAGTCCACGAGTTCTTCGTGGCTGACGGAACCGGTAAGCGTCACGTGTGCGCCAAGCCCCAATTCGTCGATTCGGGCGCGCAGACGTGCCACGTATGGCGACCTCGGCTCGCACAGGCCAACAATCACGTAACGGTTCGCGGCGCCTTCGGCCCTGAGACGGGCAAATGCTTCCAGAGCCAGGTCATAGCCCTTGCGCGGCTTGCTCTCGCCGACCGAGACGATCAGACCCGGCTCACGCCGCGGCGGTTCGTCACGGTGAAAGTCCTCGGCCCGCACCGCCAGCGGCACGACACTGGCGCGACGCGCCCCCGAGTCGCTCTCCACCCTCTTGCGCGTATACCCGCTATTCGCGGGCAATCCGCGCGCCCGACGAAGTGCCCAGCGCAGCGGAACGCGCTCGATTCGGGGCCGGCCCGACGTGATCGCATAGGTGCCGTGTAGCGATATGAAGTATGGTCGCCGGCCGGCAGCCGCCGCCGCGGCAGGTGCGTAGGGCTCAATCATGCTGTGGATCACATCGACGCCGCGCAGAGCCCGACGTAGCGGCGGAAACGTGCGGTAGAAGACGCGCAATGGGTGGCGCCGGCCGTGCTGGAACGACGGGATCTCGTGGTGGTCGGGGTAGTCACGGAGATCGGGAAGCGTTGCCAGGCCACGGGGACTGATCAGGCGCACATCGACACCGGCTGCGATGAGTTCGCCGGCGAACTCGGCCGCGTAGCGCCCCCACCCGCTGGTTGGATCGAGCGCATCGCTGACCAGCGCCAGCTTCACCGGCGGTCAGTCCAGAACGCGGCGACGACCAGCATCACGAGCGCACCCAAGGCCGCGAACGAGATTAGGATGCCGGCGGCAAAGCCCGGCGGCGAATACGTCATCACCACGGTATGGGCGCCGGCGCTGTCGATTGGAACACCGCGCATGAGGGTGTTCACTCTGACAATTTCGGTTGGTCGCCCGTCAACGGTCGCCTCCCAACCCGGATACATGGCCTCGTTCAAGACAAGCAGCCCCGGTGCACCAAGTTCAACCTGTATAACGACACGGCCGGCCCGGCGTTTCGGCGGATGCACGACGTCAGGGCCTGAGGACCTGGTCGGACGGATTCCCGGATCACGGTTGACCAGCACCGGGCCCGAAAGGCTGGCGATTGCGTCCAGGATCTCCTGTGGTTTTGCCTCGGCTACCGTGATCTCCCAGTCCCGGGCGATCCATGCCCGGGGCGCCCAGTTCCGCAACTCATACACGTACAGCGTCTGGTCCACCGACGCCCATGCAGGAAGCTCGATAGCGGCTGCCTGGACCTGGCGCAGCTCTGGCGCCTGGATGGGCACGCCGGACGTGACGAATCGAACGTTGGCGGCCGCCAGGGCCGGGGCACGACGCCGCAGCAACTCAGCGCGTACCGTTGCGTTCAGAGATGCGTCGGATGCGAAGCCCGGGACGGTGGTGCGCTCGCTCCCGACATAGGCCAGAAAGTCGGCGGTGGCTCGAGGCATCAGGTTCTCATAGCCGTCGATTGATGCCCGACCTCCTGTCATGGGAAGGTTCGGCGTGAGCGTCTCGTTGAGGAAGACGTACTCCAGCAGATCGCGGCGCGTTGGATCCAACTGAGTTCCGGCAGCGGTGGACAGTTCAAACTTTTGCGCCAGGCCGCGGTAAGAAAACACGCGCCATTCGCCGCCCGAATCCGCCGGGACAACCGTGCCGACGCCGGGCTCCCGGGCATACCATGCCTCGGGCACCGTGGGCACGGCGTGACCGGGAGCCAACAGCACGTCAAACGCCAAGACTCCCACCAGGGCCGCATGCGCACTGGCTGGAGCCATCCTGGCGCGCAGAAAGCGCCAAAGAATCAGGCCGGTGAGGACAGCCGCGAGCAGCGTCCAGCGCGGAGCCCAGTACTCCAGGCTGAATGCGGCCGTCAGGCGTTCGTAGAGCTGATCGAACGTGCGGTAGTAGCGTTCCGCGGTCAGGAACCGGCCCTCCGACCCAACAATGGCTCGATCAATGTAGTCGTAGCTGTAGGGAACGATCAGGAAAGCGAAGCCAGTCAACACAATCGTGGCGGCAGCTGTGCCGGCCCCGATCAGTCCCGCGAGCCATACCCAGGTACGCCCGATCCATAGCACCAGCAGGCTTGATCGTAGGTCGACGCTACGCAGGTGTTCGATGCCAGTGGCCGCGAGATAGGCCAAGGCGAACGAGGCCAGAATCCCAAAACGTGACGGCTGTCGGAAGAACTCGAAGAGCGGCAGCTTGTGGAGGAGCGGAAACCCAAGACTGAACGAGCCCATGGCCAAGATCCAACTGAGCAGAATCAGACCGACCAGAAACCGCACGAGCCGTTCACGCCAGCCCACGACAACGGCCACAAGGGCCAGTGCCGGCGTAGCCATGCCGAGATACAGCAAGGCCTCGGCTCGCAGGCTGTCGTTGAGCACGCGCGGTATCTCGAACGACGGATAGAGGTAGCCGAGAACAAGACTCCAGGGTGGAATGGAACCCTGTGACGCGGTAGCGAATTCGAGCCCGCCGGCGCGCGTGGACTGGCCGGTGGTTGTAATCGTGGGCAGCAGCCGGACCGCACTCACGGCGAGTCCGGACACGGCGGCAGCGACAATCCAGGCCAGACCTCTGGCGACCTCCGTCATGCCCAGATCGGTTCGCACCCACCAGAGGCGAGCACAGGCGAAGAGAAGCCAGCTGAAGCCCCACAAGAGCGCGATCTGGGGATGGCCCGCCAGCGACGTCACCGCGGCGCTGACCGCCAGCAGCGCGGCATAGCGTCGCTGCCCGCGCGCGATTAACTCGATAGCGCCGATCCCAGCTGGCAGCGCAAAAAAGATATCGGCGTAATTCAGGAATCGCGACGTGGCGAAAATGAACGCGCCGTAGGTGAAGAGAAAGCTCGCCAGATAGGCACTGGGCCGCGTCAAGCCCCATACGCGTCCCAGCCAATACGCCGCGCACGCTGCCAGCGCGAGACCAAGCGCCAACTCAATGAAGTAGGCGCGCAAGGGCTCAAAGACTCGGAGCAGCGCCCAGGTCAGCGGGTAAAACCAGCCGAATTCGGAGAACGCAACCGGGAAGCCGGCCAGCATCCCGTCGGTCCAGAGTGGGATGCGTCCCTCACGCACACCCTCCGCCAGCAGTGCGTAGCGGGGCTGGTAACTGAGCAGCAGGTCGAGGTCCAACCAGGGCGCGCCAGAGAAGAGCAGATCTCGGTACAGGAGCAAAAGCGGCGTCAGGAGACCGATGGCGACGAGCGCGCGGCGCTGCGCGATGGAGGCGTGCTCAACCCCGCGCAGCAGCCGGCCCCACGCCCCGTCAAACCTCTTCAGGATGACGGAGCCGATCCGAGAAACTCGCGGATCGCCGCAGCGCGCTGCGTCCACGTGCGACTTTCCGCCTCCAGGCGGGCGGTTCGGGCCAAGCGGGCAGCCAGCGGCTTGTCGGTCAGCAGACGAGTGACGGCAGTTGCCACCGCGCGTGGCTCGTCCGGCTCGACCAGCAGCGCGTCTCGCCCATCCTCCAAGACCTCGCGCATTGAGGGTAAGTCACTAGCCACAATTGGACGCTCCGCAGCCATGTACTCGAAGAGCTTCAACGGGGAGGTGTGTTCGCGCGCGATGATCTGCCGCGCGCTGAACGGAATCACCGCAACGTCCGCCGCCACCAGGTATTTGCGGGCATCGTTGGGTGGTAGGTGACCCGTGACATGAAAATTCGGCAGGTCGGAGGCCGCTGCCCTGATGCGATCAAGGTCGGGCGGCAGCCCGCCCACAATGATCCACTGTATGTACGACTCGGCGGTGCGCGCCGCCGCAACGAGCGTGTCCACGCCCTTCCACGGGTAGAGGTGGCCCAAATAGCAGACGACGGACGCCTCATCCGGAATGCCCAACTCTTCCCGGGCGACGCTACGGTCACGACTCGTAAACGCCTCGATGTCCACGGCGTCAGGCGCCACGTACAGGCGCTGTGGATCGAATCCAGCATCGAGATACCAGCGCCGCAGGCCCTCGGTAATGGCGATTACCGCATCCATACGTCGTGCAGCCCACAGATGCAGGGCTACGGACAAATGCGAACGGGGAACGGTGTGCACTTCAAAACAGAAGCGGGCCGGTTGGCCCACCAGCAGCCGCAGGACCGTCAACGGCAGCAGGTCGCGGCTGTAAACGACGTTGGGACGCCAGCGGCGCACGACGGTCAGGGCAGCGACGGCAAACGACCACAACTGCAACAGGTGCGCGACCAGCCTGATTGGACCGTGATTGAGCACTGGCCAGTCGATAGTGACACGCTTGATGGCGTCAATGGTCGGCAGCCCGACGAGGGCAAAGGTCTTGGGCACGCCGGCATAGACAAACGGGTCGCTCACGGCGCGCATGGCCGCCGTGTTCGCGCGGCGGGCATAGGCGAGCAGAACGGTGGCCCCGCCGGCGGCGAAGCCCGCGGCCATGTGCATGATCTGCAGCGGATGGGCGCGTTCGCTGGGTATCCGCGCGTTCGCAACCATCACCAGGCGCGGCGGTTCCTCCACGGCTAAACCCGATATTCAACACGCACGGTCACACCGACCGTCAACGCGCCGAACTCAACGACACCCCGCCCCTGCCGCCACGGTCCATCGACATGGATCCGAAGTTTCCGAGCGGCGGCGGGCAGCCAGTAACGAGCCGAGGACAATGGCACCGAGGCCACGAGCCGATCGCGAACAACTACTTCGGCCCCCTGAACCTTATAGGTGCGTCGAGTTTGCACACCGGCAAGACCGCGACCGTCGACGCGCGCGACGCCGGATTCAACCGTCAGTTCGTCGTCGGTGACTTCAGCGCGACTGTCGACGGCGTGGCTTGACAAGAGCCGGCGGCTCGCCAGCCACATGGGCGGACCAAAGCGGCGCCAGAGAAACTTCAACGCGTAGCGCCATCGGCCCGCGAGCAGGTGCGAGCGCGTGACGTGCAGGAGGAAGCGCGACTCTCGTAGGTCAAGCACCAGTCGCCAAACCGGCGGCGCCAGCCGCTCTGCCTGAGGCATAACCTCCCAGGTTCCTTCGGGAACCGCGGGCTCTGATCGAAAACGCAGCCGATTGCGCCAGCCGTTGCCGGCATTGCCAACGTAGACCAGTCCTCCGCCGCCAACGCGGCCGCCAACCAGCCGGTCGGACGGGCGCTTGTGTGTCCGAACGAGCGCCAGCACTCGAGAGCCCTCGAGTCTTGCCACTCCAGCGTCCCGCGCGACGGCTGGCGCCCCTCGACCGGCCGCCGGCGGATTGCTCGGCAGATCATCAAGATCCGCAGCGGCGTGCGCTCGAGCCAGCCAGGCCAGGTCGGCCGTGTGCATCACCCGGCAGACGAACGCCGGCTCACCTTCCGTGGCATCTATGAGCCCGCCATCGCCGAGTGCTGCCGCGCTCTGAGCTGCAACGCGGCCGGCCAGCGGCAGCAGCGCGTCTCGCCCATCGGTCGCCAGGACGTACGCGCCGTAGGGCGCCGAGCCGACCTCCGCGTCCGCGTCCCAAAACCACCGCTTGCCCTCAAACCCCAGCGGAATTACACCGTCGGGCCGGAGCACGAAAGCAAGAAAATCGGCCCCGTCGCGCATTCGGTCTTCGAACGACGCTTCCGCCCCGATGTGCCGCAGCGCGTACCGCGCGAAGGCCACGCAGCGGCTGTGATAGTAGACGGTCAGGTCGGCGATCCCTTCACTCTCGCCCAGTAACGCCGCATCGCGCACGTAGGCGAACGAGCCGTCCGACCGCATTTCGGCGAGCGATCGCGCCACCGAGTCCTGCACGGCCCGCGCCCACGTCGGCTCGTCCAGCACGGCCGAGGCGGCCGCCAGACCCATCGCGCCCCAGAGCCGCTGATTCACCACGGGCTTGTCGATGACGTTGGTCAGCAAATAGGTATCGCAGCACAGGCGGATCGCCTGTTCAATGGATCCGCGATCTTCCGCAGCCAGGACGTCACCCGCGTGCAACAGAAGCGAGGCCAGCGCGTCCACGCATTCGCCCGCGTCGATAATGTTGGTGGAGTTGTTGCGAGGATCGTGAAGGCCCGGGAAGAACACCCAGGCTCCACCGGCGCCGGGGTCGGGCGCCAGGCGTGCCACCACGCGACGAGCGGTACCAAGAGCTCGTGTGAGATAGCGCTCCTGGTTCGTGTAGGCGTGCAGTGCACAGTCAATCACGATGCTGCGGGCCGACTTACCGGTGTGGTCGACGCGATGCTCAGGACACCGCGTGTATCCGTGCGCGTCACGAAGACGTTCGAAGGCCTCGGAGGCCGCCGCCAGCACCCAGCCGGCACGCGGAGTCAGCACGGGGCGCTGAAGAGTCGCCTCTTGCATAGTTCTATGTCCGCTTGCGAATGACGCGCGCGGGCATTCCGCCCACAATGGCAAAGGGCGGCACATCGTCCGAAACCACGGCGCGCACCGCCACCACGGCCCCGTCACCTATCGTCACGCCCGGCAGCACCACGACGTCGCTGTAGAGCATCACGTTGTCGCCGATCGTCACCGGCGCCGTCTCGATAGGCGCGTCAAGGGCCGGAATGTCCCGGCGATCCAGCACGTGCCGATGGGTGTAGATCGCCGCGCGGCGACCGATATGGGTGCGCTCTCCCACCGTGATCGCACCTGTGCAGTCAAGACGGGCTTCGGAAAGAACTTCCGTCCCGGAGCCGATCGCCAACTCGGCGCCCGGCGCGTGACCCGGCTCCCAGCCGGCCCGGACGTCACGCTTGATGCGCACGCCGCTGCCCAGCGTCAGCTTCAGCCCGGCCGGAAAGTAGAAGCGACTGTCCACCCGGAGCCCCTCGCCGCACGTCACACCGTACGCGCGCCGAAGCAGCGCCGCGCGTACGAGCCACAGCAGGCGTTGGTAGGGCGGAAGAACCGGTAGGTCCGGCAACTGACCGACGAGCCGCGCCAGTTGACGAGAAAGGTCCAGGTTCATGATTGCGTCTGAGCCTCGGTGACCGACGGAAACTCCGGTCGCGCGCCCATCCGCAGTGCCTGATAGACGGCCGCCATCCGCTCCGCGAGTCCCGCTGCGCCATGCTTTCGGACCACGTTGGCACGCATCCGGTCCACCAGGCCCTGCCGCGAATCCGCGTCCAAGCTCAGCAACCGCCCCAATCCGGCGGCAAGCTCATCGCTTGAGCTTGCAACCAGGGCATCATTTGAATGCTCGCCGAGCACGCTGCGGTAGGCGCTGTTATTGGTGATCAGCGGCGTGGCACACGCCAGGGCCTCCAGGCCCGTCTTGTCCAGCGCCGGTTGCGCCCGCCAGTTCACAAAGACATCCAACGATCCATAGAACTCTGCCATGGCGTCACCGCGTACAGCGCCCACGAACTCCACCGCGTTACGCACGCCTAGCGTATCGGCGAGACGCACCAGTTCGTCTACGTAGGCCCGATCCGAGGAATAGAAGGGTTCGCCCGCTATGCGCAGTTGGGCCTTCGGAAAGGCCCCTCGGCGCATCTCCGCCAGTGCCCGGATGCCCGGCTCGAACCCCTTGAGCGGTGTCAGGCGCCCGGCCATCCCGATCACCGGGCCGACGTCGATGCTTCGCTCATCTGGTGGACAGAACCTTGCGGTGTCAATCCCGTGGCCCAGCACGAACGCTCGCTCGCTGGGGATCGGATAGCTGTCGGGCGAAGCGGTGACCGCGGCGTCAACCAGGCGGTTGGCGCGCCTGAGCATGGGCGTCAAACCGTGACTCGCATACCAGAGAACAAGCTTGGTGGACGTGACCCTCGCCAGGGGCCACAGCGCGACGGCGTACGCCGGCACCATATGGGCCAGGATGGCATTGACGCGGCCATCCAGCATGAGCCGCGCGCCGACCACGCCAAAGGCCAGCGCGGCTGCCCAGCGTGATCTCCCGCGTTCCCGGCCGAGGCCGTGCACATGCACGTTCGACGGCAGATCGACGTCGCCGACGCGTGCGGCCAGCACATGCACGGCCTGTGCCTGTCGCGCGCATTCCTCGGCCCAGGTGTGCGCAACGGCGAGATTCGTGCTGGAGCGATCGAGTTCCTGCGTCACGAACAGCAGGCGCAAATCGCCGCGTGTGCGGTCGCTCATGCCGCGTCTCCCTCGGCCAGGCGACGATAGGCGTCGGCATACGCACCCAGCACCGCGGTTTTCTCAAATTGCGCGGTAGCAGCCCGCGCTGCGCGTCCGACCGGCTGCAGCCCATCGGAGTCGCCTAGCGCTGCGCTCACCAGGGCCGCGCCGGCCTCGGCATCCCACGGCAGCAGCCAGCCGTTCGCGCCGGTCTCGATGGTTTCCGGCATTACGCCAACCGGTGTCGCAAAGACGGGCGTGCCGCAGGCCATGGCCTCCAGGCACACGCGCGGCCCGCCTTCGCTGAGCGACGGCGCGATGAGCGCACGCATCCGCCGATACAGATCAGCCAGATCGGCCGGACTGTCCAACCAGTCGACAAACGTGACACGGTCCCGGATGCCGGAGCGGGCGAGCCGGCGTCGAACCGCACTGGCTTCCGGCCCCCGGCCGGCAATCACGAACGTCGCTTGGGGGTCCTGCGACGCAACGTTGGCGAAAACGCGCGCCACATAACTCAGGTTCTTGTTTGCCACCAGCCGCCCGACGAATCCCAGGGTGACATCCTTCTCAGCCTCGCCAGGCGTGAAGACATGCCGGTCGATGTAGGCCGAGGGCAACACGAGAATTTGCTTGGCCGGCACGCCCCATCGCGCCAACAGGCTGGGAACTTCTCGCCGATTCACTACGCGAATGGCAGCCGCCCGGCGCGCCATGCGCGTGACATAGACGCGATAAAACTGCTGGGCCAGTGGTTCCCACCACTGCGCACGCTGCGGGTGACCCGGTACGTGGTGAATTTCGCTGACGTACGGCGTCCGGCTGTGGTGGGACAACCACGCAGCCGCTCGCCCATTCGCGAAGATCCCGTAGTCGTGGCTGACAATCAGGCCATGGGCGTGGCGTCGCAAGAGTTCAGCGCCGCGGCGTCGCAGCCAAGCCGACTGGCGCAGTCGCGAAACCGGCGCCGGCTCGACGCAAACGTTCGGATACGGCTTGACGGTCCGCGCACCCTCGGCGCGAGGCGCCAACACGTCGACTCGATCGAACGTCGCGGAAAGCCCCTGAAGGGTCGTGTGAAAGGGCCCGCGTCGCCCCGCGGTAACGTCTCGGTCACCGCTGAACATCAGCAGCTTCGCGCTCACGGACGGAGGGGTGACGCAGAGCCAGTGACCTGGGAGAGTATCTCCATCGTTTCGTCCACCAGCCGATCCCAGGCAAAGTGATCAAGACCCTCTGACCCGGCACGAACAAGACGCGCCGCCAACTCCCGGTCGGTCAGCAGGAGGTTCACGGCTTCCACAAAGGCCTGGTGGTCACCGAGCGGCGTCAGCAGCGCGTTGTGCGTATGCGTCAGGATTTCACGGTTTCCACCAATGTCGGTCGTAACGATCGGCGTTCCAACGACGCGCGCCTCCACCAGCGTGTGCGAGAGACCTTCGTACGACGTGTTCAGCACAAACACGTCGGCGGAGCGCAGGTACAGGCCCACGTCGCGGTGCGCAATCCGTCCGACAAACCGAACGCGGTCGCCCAGGCCGAGTTCGGCGGCGAATCGTTCCAAGGCCGGCTGCTCCGGTCCGTCGCCAACGATGGCCAGCACGGCGCCGTTCGCGAATTTGGGCACCATGCGAATCAGGTCGTCAACGCGCTTCCACCCGTAGAGCCGCGACACGGTGCAAACAACCGGCCCCTGAAAGCCAAGCTGCCGCTTCGCTTCCTCTCGCACAATGTCGATCTCGGGGATCTCAGTCAACGCGTTGTGGACCACTCGAATCTTCTCCGGGCCGGCCCCCCAGCCGCGCACGAACGCGCCCACATACCCGCTGGGAACAACGATCACGGTGGCCAGGGCCGTGTACATCCGCTGGATGAGTTGGAACGCCCGTATCAAGAACCCGTGACGAGTTCGCTGAAACTCCTCAATCCCCAGTGACGTCATACCTCGCCGGTGCGCGGACTCCCAAGCCCAATCGCCCACGATCTTGAGGACGCGCGGTCGACCAGCCAGCACGGCAGCCAATGTCGACGGCGCCTCGATACCGTTGATGTACACGATGTCGGACTGTAGGGCGGCTCGCCATGTATGCCACCAAACCAGGACATAGCGCAGCGGGATGGGAGTATTCCAGGAGACGCGCACGATTGGGAATGGCGGGCGCACCAGCCCTTCGGGATCGTCGGGGCAGACCACGGCCCGAACCGTGTGTCCACGGTTGTGCAGGGTCAGCGCAAGGTTGTAGATGTGCGTTGCAGGCCCGCCGACCGTGGGCGGAAAGATGTTTGAAACAAAGGTGATGCGCATCTCTCGGACGCTAGCACCGGTCTCGGCAGGGGACAACGGCTCTCGCGGCTCGCGCCAAGCAAAGGCGCCGTGCGCTCCGCCTATCGATCAGTGGTCGGGTGGCTGCGTCCCGTTGGTTGCGTGCGTGCCGTTGGTTCCCGGCTGAAGCACCGGCAGCGGATCCCCGGTCACCACGCCGCGGGCACCGGTAAAGAGGTTCCAGGATGAACCGCCGTCCTGCCAGATTGCGTCACACCCGCGGCAGAGCTTGTAATCGTCCAGCTTGCCGCTGACGTGTGCCTCCCGAATTGCTCGGTACTCCGGGTTGTTCCAGATTTCAAGCAGCGACTCATTGGCCAGGTCGCCCATGATCTGGTCCTCGCCGAAGTCGGCGCAGCAGGACGGAACCTTGCCGTCCCAGTAAATCGCCATGGACTTCCAGAGCCAGTTGCAGGGGTAGTAGTTGGGACCATGCGGACGCGCGGTGTAGAAGTCGGACGAGTCCATTTGCCCGGCCCAGCCGTGCGCCCAGAACGTATCCCACTCGTCCACCGGCAGTCCGTCAAATCGCTGGCGAAAGTGCTCGGGTATGACCGGCGCAGCGCCCTTGGGAAAGCTTGAGTCCCAAAGCTGAATCACCTGCATCACGAAGTACGGCTTCGGACCGGAACGCTGCTTTCTCGACTCAAGCAGACGTAGCACACGTTCGAGCGTGCGGTCGAACTGCGCGCCCTTGCGCATGACTTCGTACTGTGCGGGTTCGCCCGAGTCAAAGCTGATCGTCAGCTTGCTCGGCGCCGCGTCCAGCAGCTGCTCGATCTTCTCGTCGCGCAGCAGAGTGGCGTTGGTGTTGATGTGGGCGGCGATTCCGGCGCGTTCGCAGACCTCAATCATCTCGTAGATGTCTTTGTGCATCAGCGACTCGCCGCGGAAGAACAAATTGGCTTCCCGCACCGACGGCTGCGCCTCGTCGATGATCTTCCGGAACAGGCCCATGTCCATGAACGGCTTTTGCTTTTTGAGTTCGTCGGCGAGCACGCTCTGCGGACACATGGGACAGCGCAGGTTGCAGGCGCTAGTCGGTTCGATATGCAGTTTGATCGGGCCGTACGGCAACTCGGTTGATCCGCGCATCCAGTGGTACGCGAAGCGACCGAGCGAGGGGCGCAAGATCGCCCGGTGCCGTCGATACTTGACCAGCAGGTCTTTGGCCTGGCTGATCGAGTTCACGAGCCGGAGGCCTCTCCGGTCTCGGGCGGGATCGCGTCTTCCCACAGCATGTTGGGAATGCCGTCCTCCACTCTGTACCGGTAGCCGCAGACCGTACAGACGAGGTGTTCGCCCTGAATGCACAGCACGCCGTCATCGCGCGGATGCGCGTCGTTCACGCAGCGCAAGATCGCCAGGAAGTCGTCCGGAATGAGCGGCGGCGCGGACGTCGCGTCCGTATCAGCCATGAGTGTCGCCTGCTCCCTTCACTTGGAAGCTAGAGCATGAAATGTAGTGTGTCAAAGCTAATCAAGAGCGCGGCGAACGCGCCAATCGCGGCAAAGCGAACCGACCACAACCGGTGATCGGACGGCCAGATGCGGCCAGCCAACCCAATCCACGCGCCGAGCGCGGCGAATTGGAGGGCTAACAGCAGACCGATCACCCAGACAACCACCGTGGGATAGGCGAGGAATCCCTCGATCAGGCTCAACGACCAGAAGTCCAGCCCCAGGCCGTTTTCTGGCCGCGGCGGAATCGCGTCGATCCCAAACCTGGCCCACGGCGTGCGTCCCAGAGCGTCGGCCAGCCAGTCCGTGCGATCCGGTGTTAGCAGATTGACCGCGTCCGCTCGGAGAAGCCAGGCGTGCGCCAACAAGGGTGAGAATTGGTAGGTGTAGAGGACAGCCGCGAAATCGCCCTCGGGCTGAATCGACGACCATGGTTGGTAGTCAGCGCCACCGTAGATGGCGCCCTTAAGAGGAACGGCGCCGGCGACTTGCTGCTGAAAGAGATCCAGGTAACCCGCGAAATCCTTCGACACCCCCATGAACTGCACGCCGGAGCTGAGAAGCACTACGCCGGCCAATGCAGCGCCCGGGAGCCAAGTGCGTGACCGCTCAAGCACTCGCTCGAACAGTGGCGCACCAATAATGATGAGCAGCGGCAGCGACGGCACGAGGTATCGCGGCCCCCAGGCGTTGCCTCCGTACCACACCTGCTTGCGACTGTAGAGCAAGGCGTAGGCAACGGGAATCGCGATAAACACCAGCGACCGCCAGCCATGGCGCCGCACGAACCAGGGCAGAACGGGAAGCGTGACCAGCAGAATTGGGTTGTACCAGAGCACGCCCTTGCCCCAGCTTGTAATCAGCCCGCCAAGTCCCAGCCCAAACGGCAGTTCCAGCCAGCCGCGCTGCAGACCGCCGATCAACTCGCTCACGTACAGCAGGTGGAAGTCAAACAGCAGGGCGGCGACGAGTAGCGCTGGCGGCACGACGCCGATAAACGGCGCGGAGAATAGAAGCGCCGGCCGGATCGACGCTCGAAGGGCCTCGCCCCAGGTGCGCCCGGACTTTGCGTTGACCAGCAGACCAATCAAGAGGATTGGCACGACAATGATGCTGACGTACTTGGTAAGCACAGCGGCGAAGGCCGCCAGGCCAGCCAGCGCCACGTAGCGCAGCCGCCCCGTGGCGCCGTAGACAAGCAAGAGCCACACCGCCGCTAGAATCAGCGTTGTGACGACCGGTTCGGAGAAGTCGAACTTGGCATACGGCCAGGCCATCGTTCCCACGGCGTAAATGAGCGCACCGACGATGGCAACGCGGTCGCCGTACCGCAGCCGGCCGAGAATCCTGTAGACCAGCACCACGCCAACGGCTGTGATGAGCGCATTAGCGGCAGCGACCCAGATTCGGCGGAAGAACTCGCGATTCTGGCGCTCCGACCAGACACGTCCTACTCCGGGTCCATCAAGCCACGCCCCGTCCGGCGTTCGAAGCGCCAGGCCGTCGACGTAGAAATTGCCGTCCGGCTGCAAGTAGGTGATGCGAGCCGATGCGAGCTGGCGCGGCGGGTCGAACTGCCACGTGGCCCCGTAGTAGTACGCGCGCGCGTTGCCAATCTGACGGGCCACGGGAGGGGGTTGCTCATGCTGTATCCGTACGCGCACATCGCCTCGGTCGTAGGCCCATTCAGCCGTTTCGATGCCAACGCGAATCGGGTGCTGGCTGGTAGCGCCGTCCGCGTCGGTCAGGCGCAACCGCGCGATCTCGGTTCCCTGCGAGAATCCAGCGCTAAGTCCACTGTGGGAAAGCAAGGCGAGCCGGTCGTAGAGGCCGGGTTCAATACTCAGGTCGATTTCGTCGGATACCCCGGGACCTGACGTTCCACCCAACGGAGGGAAATTGACAAGCAGCACATCATGCTCACCGAGCGGTATCCGGTCTCGCTGTGGCGCCGCTTCCGCCAAGGGCTCGGCCAACGCAACGAATGGCATGAATGCCGTGGGCAGACCCACACCCCAGCGTGAGAAGTTTCGATTCTGGTCTCGCAGATAGGCGTGACCTGGATCGATCACGACGCTCTTCGCCATCTCGAACGCGAAGGTGCCGTCGGCGCTGTAGCCACCGCCGTTGCGGGCGGCGCCCATGCTGAGCGCATATAACGCGCACGCGAAGAGAAACAGCAGGAACGCGGGACGGGAGTGCCCCCATTGCATGAGGCGCTGCCGGCGCGTCACGCGAAGAATTGGCCGCGAGCCCGTCTACTCACCGACAAGCTCGCTCACAAGTGCGTGCAGTCGCGTTCGAAAGGCTGATGTATTGAACCGTTCGCTCGACTTCCTGGCTTGCCGTGCCATGTCGGATCGCATATCCAGGTCGCGTACTAGATCCCAACTCCGCGCTCGAAGCTCGGCGGTTGATGACCAGAGAAAGCCATCGTGTCCGTCCCGAACCAGTTCGGGCAGCCCGCCCTGATTTAGCACCACCGGGACGGCCTCATTGGCCATTGCCTCGACGACGGAAATGCCGAAGTGCTCAAACTTCACCGGGTTGCGTTGTACTTGTTCACCGTACCCTGCGGCGTGCCAGTAGATCTGCGCTTCAGCGTAGAAGCGTTGCAAGTCCGCGAACGGCGCATCGATGGCGAATTCAATGGGATGGCCTGCGGCGCGACGCCGCAGATCGTCGGAATAGGCCAGGTCGATGTCCCGGCGGCTCTGGTGCCCGGCGAGGCGGAGCGTCCACCCGTCCAGGCCATCGCGGCACATCCGTTTGAATTGCTCGATCATCACTCCGTGCTTCTTCTCGTGCGTGCCGCGAAAGAAGCGCCCAACGCTCAGGATCGTTCGAGTCTTGGCCACCGGAGTGGCCCAGCTCGTGTCCACCGGTGGATAGAGCAGCGGTCCGCTGCGTCCCCAGTAGACCTCCATCCACGTGCGGCTGTATTCGGAGATCGGGCAAATCAGGTCGTAGGTATCGAGATGATCGAGCGAGTAGAAGGCTGGCAGCCCTTCCAGTCGCAACCCGAGTTCTCGGAACATTCGGCGAAAGAGCAACTCGTAGAGAAGGTGTCGCGGGTGACGCACTCGTACGTCGGTGACGGCCAACCCGACTTCACGGTTGTCAGCCTCGGCCACCCGATCGGTGGGATTGAAGGTCGGTGATTCCAGCGTCAACTCAACCATGCCGTTCCGCACGTATCGGCGGTCCAGATTGATACGCCAGGCCTCAAAAGCGCCTGGACGCGGCGCGAAGGAGCGCTCGGCGATTGGCGTTCCCTCCGCCAGGCAGCGCACCGGAAGACTCGCGTCCGGACGGAAATTCCCCGCCACAATCTCAATGGGCACAGGACGCCTTCCACCCGGCACGCGCAGCCGGATCGACGCTTGGTCGGTGGCGTAGCGAAACCAGCCCCGGCCCAGCTCCTGCACGTCGTAGAAACCGTCGCTCCACTCCGGCAGCAGCAATTCCCGTGTAAGGAATCGACCGACAGCCTGACGAAGCCTCGCCTGCCAGCTCCGATCGATCGGAGACGGAAAGAGGACAAGCATCAGGCTGTGCGCCGCAGCCGACGGTTGGTTGGTCATGAACGAGGCGTTGACAAACAGGTCGTACTCGCGCGTGACCTCGGCAAACCTGTTTGGCGGCAGCGCCGGAATCACACGAATGCCGATTCCCTCCAGGCTCATGTGCAGCGCATCAGCCAGTTCATCGCGCCCGATCGGGCGGTGCGTGATGAGCTCGGTGTCAAACCGCTCGGCCAGAATGCGGGCCGCCATGACGGCGTGTCGCTCGCCGCCACCCTTCTGATGCAGCCAGCGGTTGTAGACCGCCGCCTTCACGACATCTCGATGAACGGACGTAGTTCGCGACCGTCCAAAGGAGCGAGGCGCGATTCGATGCCACGCAGCTGCCACGTCCCGGGCCACGCACTCGCCGAGCTGCCCAGCGCGCGCAGCCGCGCGAGAACCAGGCGCGCCGCGTGCGCGTTGCGGCGGTCGACCGCGTGCCGCGCGTCGCCAAATGCAAACTTGCAAGCGGCAGCCGCGTGTCGAGCCACCCAGATCCAGGGCGCGTTTTTGGCGAGCATTCGCAGCTTGCCGAACTCAACATTGCATACGAACCCTGGCGACCACTCCCGGCTGAGCGCGGCGTGCTCGTGGCGCACAACCGAGTCCGGCTCGAACCAGAATCGCCAGCCGCGGCGTCGAGCGCGCCAGGCCAGGTCGGCATCCTCGTAGTACATAAATATGCCGTCATCCAGGAATCCGAGGGCCTCCAGCATTGCGCGACGGTAAAGCACGGCGGCCCCTTTGCAGGCAAAGACCTCGCACGGTTCGCGAAAGGCTGGGCCGTCCCATGCCGACCACGGTACGCCGCCGAGCAGGTTGGTTCCCCGATCACGCATTGACCCGTCATTCAGCGGTGCAATCCCTGCGCATTCAATCGCGGGTTGCGCCAGCCGGGCAATGAGTTCGGCGGGCAGGCCAAACCGAAGAGTCGAGCGAGTGCCTGGGGTCCGAGCCTCACCCAGGACGTGGTCGCCGGCCAGGACACGTACCGACGCGTCTGCCCGATCATCGCCTGCCTCAATGTCCAGACGCAGCGCTACCGACGTTGAGGCAACCGGCACGGCAAGCTCGGCGCGCGCCTCGGTCCATCGAAATAGCTGGCCGTACGCGTCGACCTCCTGGCTAAAGGCGCCACCAGTCACGTCGGCCCTGCCGTGGTTGGCATTGGCGCCGTAGAGGCGAATGCCTAACTGCCGGGTATCAAGTTCTGAGGGCACAAAGGTCGGGACGGTCAGTGTTACCGGCAATCGGTCATGCTGGTGCAGCAGCTTGGCCCCGACGCCACCGGCCAGCGGGTCGCGTTCGAGGCGCGCCACCAGCGGCTCCAGCCAGTCTGGCTCAACCTCAGTGTCGGGGTTGAGCAACCCAAGGTACGGCTCGGCCGACGCGCGCAGCGCGCGGTTATTGCCCCGTGCAAAGCCCAGATTTGCGCCGTTCTCAATCAACTCGACTCCAGGAAACCCCTGCTCAACGCGGGCTGGCGACCCATCGCTCGACGCGTTGTCCACGACGGTCACGCGCAAATCGGAATACCGAGTAGCCAGCAACCGTTCAAGGCAGCGTTCGATGCGCCCGGCGCCGTTGTAATTAAGCACGACCACCCGAACGGGCGGCAGGCCGGCGGTCACTCCACCCGGATCGAGCGCACAGCGATCCCAAGCGGTCGAGTGTCGGTGTCCAGACCCACGGTGGCTGGAACCAATGCGTCGTCGACTTCAATCACGAGTTCGTGCGTTGTTGGCGAGGTCACTGGGTCCAGCGGGATCACCAGATCCTCAAAGTCCATGCCATGAAGCCGAAACGTCGCAATATGTCGCCCGTCAACGCGCACCCGGCCCTGGGCCTGCGCGCGGCCATGCAGCGGACGACAGGCGGACAAGACCAGCGCGCCCTGGCCGACATCCTGACGCAGGTAGGCCACGGCTCGTTCGCTGGTCCACCGCACGCGCGGCGGCCAGTCTTCCGCCGGAAACCAGCCTTCGCCCAACCACTCGGCGTCGCGCGCGCCCATGGCCAGATGTTCGGGCGGAGGCGCCCACAACGGGCCAGCCGGTTCGGTGAGCATGTCCGGCTGCGCGATCGGCGAGGACTCGGTGCGCAGTTCCCCATCGGGCGGAGCCAAGGCAACTCGCCACTGCGACGGCACCACGGTCACGCCGCGCTGGCTGGCCGCGGCCTTGCCAACGAAAAACGTCATGGCAACCGGCCACATGTGATACGGGTGCAGTCGATCATCAGACGGCCAGACGCCCAGCGACAGCTGATAGCTGCCCGGCCCGAGGGGCAACGGCCCCAGCGAGCACTCCACGCGCGTGCGGCCAGGCTGCACGGCGGTTGGTCCCGGCGTGGCGGCCGTCGACGTCTCGTGCATGAGCAGGCCGTCGCTGCGCCGGACGGCACAGCCGACGACGACATCGTCCAGATAGGCGTCGGATTCCAGATCCAGGTGCAGGCGCAGGACACCACCGGGAAGAAAAGCGTAGCTCTCGGCGCCGGTTGCGGCGTCGGTGGCCGTCGCCGCGCGAATTCGAAGCCTCTCGCCGCCGAGTTCGGGTGTGGGCTCGTCGCGCTCGGCTGCCGTCACGGTCGCCGCGCCACGCATGTACTGAAGGTATTGCTGGATCACGTCGCGCGGATCGCCAAGCGCCTGAATCTCGCCTCGGTCGATCCAGAGCACGCGGTCGCAGAAGCGGCGCACCTGGATCGGATCGTGGGAAACAAACACCAGCGTGCGGCCGCGTGCCTTGATCTCCGCCAGCGCTTCGTAGCACTTGGCCGTGAACCGCGCATCGCCGACCGCCAAGACCTCGTCGATCAGCAGGATGTCGGGGTCGACGTTGATGGCGATGGAGAAACCCAGACGCATAAACATCCCGGACGAGTAGTGGCGAACCGGCGTGTCGATGAAACGCTCGAGCTCCGCGAAGGCCACGATGCGGTCGTAAAGCTGCCGCATTTCGTGGCGCTCAATACCGAGGAACGACCCATTCAGAAAGATGTTCTCGCGGCCCGTCAGGTCCGGGTGCATGCCGGCGCCCAGTTCAAGCAGACCGAAGACCTTGCCGTGCGCAACCACGTCGCCGGACGTCGGCTCGATCGTGCGTGCCAGCAGTTTGAGGATTGTGGTCTTGCCAGATCCGTTCGGTCCGATGATCCCCAGCGTCTCGCCGGCAGCTACCTCAAGGTCAACCCCGTCAAGCGCCCAGAACTCTTCGTGCTCGATCGGTCGGCGGCCGAGCAGAGCCAGCGCCATGCCCTGCCACGTCCGCGCTGCCTCGTGCCGGATCCGAAATCGCTTGCGGACCTGTCGGAGTTCGATGGCGGCAGGCATTTAGACGCTGGACTCCCTTCGCGGGCCTAGACTGGCCACGCGCCGATAATGATCGGCTTGCGGCCGGCACCTGACCGAGAGGAACACGCGATGCAACTGAGTTTCGAAACAACGGAGGTGGAGTCCCAGCCGATCCTGGCTATCCGCGCGACGAGCACGATGGACAAGCTCGGAGAAATCATGGGGTCGCTGTTTGGGGAGGTCTACGAATTCATCCAGGCAAGCGGGCAGGCGCCCGCCGGAATGCCCTTTTCCCGCTACCACTCGATGGACAGCGGAACCGTCGACCTCGAATGTGGAATGCCCGTGGCGTCGGTGATGGATGGCAAAGACCGGATCCAGGCCGGCGAGTTGCCGGCCGGAATGGTGGCTACGGTCACGCACATGGGGCCCTACGACAACCTCCCGCAGACATGGTCCGCGCTGACGGCGTGGATAGATTCGCAGGGTCTCCAACCCGCTGGAGCTCCCTGGGAGGTGTACGTGACCGACCCTGGCGCCGAACCGGACCAGTCGAAGTGGCGGACCGACATTTTCTTTCCCGTTCGCTAGCCAGCGCCCGGCGCCGAGCGCGCGCTTCGGACTTGCGTGGAAGGCGGCGTGCGGTGCGCGCTGCGTTTCGGCGGGCGGTCTCGGATTCGTCCGAACCATGCTTAGTCGGGCATCCGCATGCGCACTACAGTTCTTCGGCGAAGCGGCTGGCCAGCCGTCGGAACAACCACCACCCAAGGCCCAGCAGTACGAGTGCGGTCACGATCGTCGCCAACGTGTGCCGAATTGGCGGGAACCCCCACATGAAGGCATAGCGGTAGTCCGTTACGAGGGTGGCCATGGGATTAAGTATGAAAACCCAGCGGTGAATATCGAGTCCGAACACCGTGTTATTTGGAACGATGGACATCGCGTAAAAGATCGGCGTCAGGAAGAACCAGGCCAGGATCCCGACTTCGACGATCTGCTCGGTGTCCCGGAAGAACACGTTGACGGCGGCCAGCAGCAGCCCCAGCCCAAGCACGAACACCAGATGCAGGAACATCACCAGCGGAACGGCCAGCATGGTCCGCGTCGCTCCAACGCCGAAGGGCAGGGCCACGAGCCAGAAGACGACGTAGGCCAGCACGAAGTTGACGAAGCTGGCCAGCACCGCGCTCAGCGGCAGGAGTTCGCGCGGAAAGTAGACCTTCTTGATCAGCAGAGCGTTCGACGTGACGCTTCGCATGGCCGTAGTCAGCGCGTGCTGCGTAAACAACCAGGGAATCAGGGCACTGAGCAGGAAAAACGGGTACCGCTCAATCGGATCGGACTTGGCCAGCACCTGGAAGACCAACGTGAAGACCCCCATCATCAGCAGGGGGTTCAACAGAGCCCAGGCAAACCCGAGCACCGAACCCCGATAGCGAACCTTCAGGTCGCGCACAACCAGGTTGCGCAGGAGGTCCGCGTATCCCAGCAACTCGCGCGCGGCGCCTGCAACGTCTCGGGCCGGGGCGAAACGCCCCTTTGCAGCAACAGTGGCCATAAGAAGACCCCTCGACAAAGGGGCCAGCTATTCTACCCGCGCGCCCGCCGTGGGCGCGGCACCGTGCTACGCTGCGGAGTCCGACAGGCGTTGGAGCCTGCGCAGCGCATGGAAATCACGTGGATCGGGGGCAGTTGCTTTCGATTCCGCGGACGCGACGGCGCGCTTGTGACCGACCCGCAAACCTCTGGGCGGACGCGCCGATCCACGTTCCCCAAGGCTGACTTGGTCGCTATTACGAACCCTGATATTCCACCGGGCACGGAGCGCCTCGTCCTCCCCAATCACCAAGGCCACGCTCCCTATGTGGCGGCTGGCCCGGGAGAATACGACGTATCCGGCGTGTATCTGCACGGGATCGCGGGTCCGCGGTCCACCGCAGGCCGTCCACGTCCCACCCTCTACGCCATGGACATTGACCGGGTCACCGTGGCGTTGATTCCCAGCCTTGCCGCCGAGATGACCAACGAGATGCTCGAAGAACTCGGGACGACGCAGGTCCTGGTGGTCAATGCTAACGACGGCGTCGAACCGGTCGTAAACCTTGTCAACCGCCTCGAACCCAATGTCGTGGTCCCATACGGACAGTCCACGAACGGCCGAATCCCCTGGATAGACGCGGCCAAAGCCCTCAGCGAAACCGAGCCCAACCCTGAGTCTTCCGTCGGCGTTTCGGTATCCAACCTCCCCGAACCGGTAGCGACGCGGGTGCTTGCGCCGCGCGCCGCCTGATGGCCTCTAGCCCCAACGGCCGCCCGAGTCGCCCAGTCCGCCGCGCGCCATGACCACCGGTACGGCTCGCAAGTTCATCTTCGTAACCGGCGGCGTTCTCAGCGGCGTTGGCAAGGGCGTCAGCGTCGCCAGCATCGGCCGCCTGCTCAAGAGCCGCTCGCTCAAGGTCTCGGTCATGAAGCTGGACCCGTACATCAACGTCGACCCCGGCACGATGAGTCCTCTCCAGCACGGTGAAGTCTTCGTGACCGTCGACGGCGCTGAAACCGACCTGGACCTTGGGCACTACGAACGGTTCATCGACGAGAATCTCCGCGCGGTCAGCAACCTCACAACCGGCGGGGTCTACGACCGGGTAATCAGCCGCGAACGGCGCGGCGACTTCCTGGGCGGAACCATCCAGGTGATCCCGCACATCACCGACGAGATCAAGGCGCGCATCCACGACGTTGGCAAGACCCACGACGCGGACGTTGTAATCGTCGAGGTCGGCGGCACGGTCGGCGACATCGAAAACATCCCGTTCGTCGAGGCGCTTCGTCAGATGCGCCGCGAGGTCGGCAGCGAGAACGTACTGTACGTGCATGTGACGCTGGTCCCTCGCATCGGCGCTACCGGCGAGCTGAAGACCAAACCCACGCAGCACAGCGTCACACAACTGCGCGGACTCGGCATTCATCCCGATGTGGTGATCTGCCGCTCCGACGCGCCACTCCCCCTTGACCTTCGGGAAAAAATCGCCCTATTTGCCGATATTGATGCGCGCGCGGTGATCTCCAACGTCGATGTCGACACCATCTACGAGGTACCGCTGGCCCTCGAGGCCGCCGGCCTTGGGTCCTTTATCGCCGAGTGCCTGCAACTACCCGACGTCCGGCCGGACCTTGACGAATGGCGCAGCATCGTTGCCGCCCTGCGCGAGCATCGACCGCAGCTTGAAGTCGCCATTGTTGGCAAGTACGTCTCGCTGACCGACTCGTACCTCAGTGTGATCGAAGCCGTTCGGCACTCGGGCATTGCTCTGGGCATCGACCCGGTGATTCGCTGGGTCGACTCCGAGGACCTCGAAGACCGTGACCCCGCCGACCTGCTCGACGGCACGGCCGCCATCATCGTTCCCGGCGGGTTCGGACCCCGCGGAATCGAGGGCAAGATTCAGGCCGCGTACTACGCGCGCGTCAACAAGGTCCCGTACCTTGGCCTCTGCCTCGGCATGCAGATCGCTGTGATCGAGTTCGCGCGCAAGGTTCTCGGCACGGACGACTGCGACAGCATTGAGTTCAACCCGGACACGCGGCATCCGGTCATTCACCCCATGCCCGAGTACTACGATGTGTCTGAAATGGGCGGATCGATGCGGCTGGGCCTCTGGCCGTGCGAACTTGTGGAGGGCACGCTGGCACGCGCAGCCTATGGTCAGGCCTCAATCAAGGAACGCCACCGTCACCGCATGGAGTTCAACAACAAGTACCGACGCCTGCTTCGGGCCGAAGGCATGACATTCAGTGGGCTCTCGCCCGACAGCCAACTGGTCGAAATCATCGAGTTCGAAGGCCATCCCTGGTTCGTGGGCTCGCAGTTCCACCCCGAATTCACCTCGCGACCCAACCGCCCGCATCCGCTCTTTACCGGCTTGTTGCGGGCGGCCATCCGTCACGCCGAGGGTCGCCACGTCGTTCCCCGGCTGGAATCCAGATCCGAAACCGTCACCTAACGGCCCCATACCCGGAAATGCAGAAACCCATGCGATACCAAGCTGTCATGCCACCCAGCAGGTGGTTGCCATGAGCACCGTCGCCGTCCTCGGCGCCCAATGGGGCGACGAAGGCAAGGGCAAAGTCGTCGACCGCTTCGCACAACACGCGGAGATGGTGGTTCGTTTCCAGGGCGGGAACAACGCCGGGCACACCGTCATCAACGACCAGGGCGCCTTTGCCCTGCACCTGGCGCCCTCCGGGATCTTCAATCCGGACGTCACCAACATTCTGGGGCCCGGCACCGTCATCAATCCGGCGGCTCTTCTGGAGGAAATGTCGGAAATACGGACGCGGTCCACCGTTTCCTTTGACCGCTTCTGGATCGCCGAGCGGGCACACGTGGTCATGCCGTACCACGTCGCCCTTGACGCCGCCGAGGAAGCCCAGCGCGGCGAACTGGCGCAAGGCACCACGCTGCGCGGCATCGGACCCGCCTACGCCGACAAGGCCGCCCGATCCGGTGTGCGTATGGGCGACTTGCTCGACGCCGACTACCTGCAGGAGTGGCTGCCCGCGATTCTGGAACCCAAAAACCGGCTGCTGGAATACGGGTACGGCGTGCAACCGCAGGATCCGCAGGCTCTACTCGACCAAGCCCTCGAATGGGGCGAGTCCCTTGCTCCGCACATCGTGGACACCTTGCCGATTGTCGGCGCCGCGCTGGCAGAAGACCGCCGCATCCTGCTGGAAGGCCAGTTGGGCGTCATGCGCGACTTGGACTGGGGCCACTACCCCTACGTCACTTCCTCCAGTCCGTCGGCTGGCGGCGCCTGCGTCGGCGCCGGAATCCCGCCCCGCGAACTCGATCAAGTCTGGGGCGTCGCCAAAGCGTTTAGCTCTTCAGTAGGTGAAGGACCCTTCCCAACCGAGCTCTTCGACGCCACCGCCGAGCACTTGCGAGAAGTCGCTGGCGGCGAGTATGGCGCCTCCACCGGCCGACCGCGGCGCTGTGGCTGGTTCGACGCCGTAGCCGTGCGCACCGCAGCCACCCTCAGCGGCATCGACTGCCTGGCCCTCACGAAGGTCGACGCCCTCGATGGCCTTGAGCGAATTCGGGTGGCCGTGGCCTATGAACTCGACGGCCGGCGCACTGAACTGGCGCCCGACACCCGCAATTTCGACCGCGCCCGCCCGATCTACGAGGAGTTTCCCGGCTGGATGTCCCCGACCGAAGGCATCAGCGACTTGGACGACCTGCCGCCCAACGCACGCAGCTACGTCGAGGCCATCAGCCAGATCACCGGCATCCCTCTGGGCCTGATTGGCACCGGTCGCCACCGCGACGCCGCTATCATCCTGCGCGATCCTTTCGCGGCTACCTAGGCCAGCCCGGCTCGTTCGGTACGCTGGCGGCCACCATCTCGCCCCAGCGGAGACGATCCTATGGCCACGGTGTCCGAGGGCGTGCAAGCGCCTGAATTCCACCTGACGTCCACGGAAGACGAGCCTTTCTCACTACTCGCTCGGCGTGGTCGCACGAATCTTGTTCTCTTGTTCCTCGACAACGCTTCCAGTGGCACCGACACCGAGATCGCAACCTCGTTTCGCGATGCCAGTGACATCTTTCGGTCGGTACGGGGCACGGTCATCGGGATCGCCAAGGCTGAACTGGGAGAACTTAAGGCATTTCAGGCGGCCAATACTCTGGCCTTTGAGCTCCTGAGCGACGACGGAACGGTGGCCTCGGACTATGGCGTTCGTGTGCGGCAAGGCTTCGGTCCCTTCTCACGCGAGCGCTTTCGCCGCAGCACGTTCCTGGTGGACCGCACCGGCATCGTCCGCCGCATCTTCCGCGACGTGGATGCCAGGGAGCACGTCAACGAAGTGCTCGCCGCACTCGACGAGGGCCTCTAGGCCGCTCTCCCCTCTCCGTTGAGGCTTCCAGAGCAAATTCTGTCGGCAGCCATTCGCTATAATCTCGCCAGCCTTTAATCCAGTCCAGCGAGGCGGAAAGGCTGCATTTTGCGGCGTGCCGCGTCTGGCGGACTAAGGGCCTTCCGGGCCCTTTTCTTTTTGCCCGGTACGCCATGGGAGGCAGCGTGGCGCTAGACGGTGGCGCTGGACGCTTGGTCATGTCGGCCGACGACTTGCGTCGGACGTTGACCCGAATCGCCCACGAGATCGTCGAACGCAACCGCGGCGCAACCAATCTGGTGTTCGTGGGCGTCCCGCGCCCCGGACCCATCCTGGCCCGCCGCCTGGCCGAAGCCGTTGCGTCGTTCGAAGACACACACGTGCCCACGGGCGCGGTTGATATCTCTCTCTACCGCGACGATCTGGTCAGCCGGGCCACGACACCGCCCATGCACCCAACCGACATCCCAGTGGACGTCACCGCCCGTGACGTAGTGCTCGTCGACGATGTGCTGCACACGGGACGCTCGGCCCGTGCGGCCCTGGACGCTCTCACGGACTTTGGGCGACCCAGCACGATCCAATTGGCCGTCGTTGTGGACCGCGGGCACCGCGAACTCCCCATCCGCGCCGACTACGCGGGCAAGAACATTCCCACCGCGCTCTACGAGAGCATTGAAGTTCGGTTGGAGGAACTGGACGGCGAAGACTCGGTGCGGGTCGTCGCCAAGCCGGAGGTCGCCAATGCCGCTGCATCGTAGGCACCTGATTGACGTCGCCGACTTCTCGCGTGACGAATTCGACTCGGTCCTCGACACCGCCGTGTCCATGCGGCAGGTGCTGGATCGGCCAATCCGGCGCGTTCCAACACTGCGCGGCAAGTCAATCGTCAACATGTTCTTCGAGCCGAGCACCCGCACCCGCGTTTCCTTCGAACTTGCCGGTAAGTCCTTGAGTGCCGATGTCGTCAACGTTGCCGCTTCGGGCAGCAGTGTCGAAAAGGGCGAGTCGCTGGTCGACACCTTCCACACCATCCAGGCGCTCGGCGCTGACATGGTCATTATTCGCCACGCCTGCGCCGGAGTACCGGATCTGGCCGCCCGTCACCTGAATTGCGGTGTGGTAAATGCCGGCGACGGCCTGCGCGGCCACCCCAGCCAGGCGCTGCTGGACCTCTTTACCGTCCGCGAGCACGCAGGCGACCTGGAAGGGCTCAAGCTGGTCATCGTGGGCGACATGCTCCACAGCCGCGTCGCCCGCTCCGACATCTGGGCGTTCGCCCGCATGGGCGCGCACGTCTATCTCAGCGGCCCGCCCACCGTGCTCCCGCCCGACTTTGGCGACCTGCTGAACGGCGACGGCATGGTGCGGGTGGAATACGACCTGGACAGAGCGATCGAGGGTGCTGACGTGGTGATGGCCCTGCGCATCCAAAAGGAGCGAATGGCCGGCGGCTTGCTGCCCGACCTGCGCGAATACGCGCGACGTTGGGGCATTTCGCCCGCCCGCCTTCGTCGCGCCGATCGCCAGGTCTTGCTCATGCATCCCGGGCCCATGAACCAGGGCATCGAGATTTCATCCGACGTCGCCTACGGAGAGCAGTCGGTTATCACCGAACAGGTCACCAACGGGGTGGCGGTCCGCATGGCCATCCTCTACCTGCTGCTGACGGGAGCGCACTGATGAGTCCCTATTCCGCCGCTCCGCCGCGCGAGATTCTTCCCGGCGTCTACCAATGGACCGTGGCGTGGCACCGCTTCACGCTGGAGTCCTACCTCGTCGACACGGACGACGGCGTGATTGCCATCGATCCCCAAGACCTGTCGCCCACCGCCCTCCAGGGAGTTCTCTCGCGTGTCCGTCACGTCATTCTCACGAACCACTACCACGAGCGTGCCGCCGCGATGTGGCGGCATCGGTTCGACGCCCCCGTCTGGGCGCCCAGCGGCGACGTCGACGACCTGGAGACACTGACACCTGACCACGTCTACTCGGCCGAGACCGAGTTGCCCGGCGGTCTGCAGGCCATCGGGCTGGGCGGAATCAGCGCTGGCGAACATGCGCTCTTTACCAGTGAAAATCGCGGCGTGCTCTTCGTCGGCGACGCGCTGGGCACCACCAGCTATTGGACGCACGGCGAGGGCGAGATAGGCGCGCATCCGCGCATGCGCCCGCCGACGCGGCTTCGAAAGCTCCTGGACTTGGACTTCACCAGCATCGCCGTCGGCCACGGCGAGCCGATTTTGGACCAGGCCAAGGTCGCCCTGGCCGCCTACCTGGAGTCTGCTGGTGTCCGCTGACGGAGCTCTGGTCATTCGCGGTGGGCGCGTGATCGACCCGTCGCAGCGCCTAGACCGGGTGGCCGATGTGGTGATCGAAAACGGCCAGGTAGCCGCCATCGATCCTCCCGACGGCCAGCTCCCCCTGGGCGATCCGACCGTGGTCGATGCCCGCGGCCTCGTCGTCACGCCCGGATTTGTCGACATCCACGCCCACCTCCGTGTGCCCGGATTCGAGTACAAAGAGGACCTTCTCAGCGGAACGCGCGCGGCGGCGGCCGGCGGCTTCACCACCGTCTGCGCCATGCCAAACACCAATCCGGTCATCGACTCGCGCAGCGTGGTGGAGTACGTCCTTGAACAAGCGGCCGCCGATGCGGTCGTGCGCGTCCACGTCCTGGCCGCCATCAGCCTGGGACAGGCCGGCGAGCAACTGGTGGAAATGGGCGACCTGAGCGATGCCGGCGCCATTGGCTTCACCGACGACGGCATTCCCGTAGCGAGCTCCAAGCTCATGCGTCACGCCCTGGAATACGCCACGCAGCTCGGGCGACCAATCAGCAACCATGCCGAGGACCAGGCGCTCACCGCGGGCACCGCCATGCATGAAGGCTTAACCTCCATGCGCCTGGGCCTTCCCGGCACCCCACGCCAGGCCGAGGAAATCATGCTGGCGCGCGACTTGCTCCTGGCCGAGCTGACCGGCGGGCGCTACCACTGCATCCACGTCACCTCGGGCGGCTCGGTCGATTTCATCCGTCGCGCCAAGGATCGTGGCGCCAACGTCACCGCCGAAGTGTCGCCACACCATTTGACGCTCACTGACGACCTGGTGGCTGGCCGCACCGAGCCCGTCAGCGCCGCGCTGGCTCCCTACGACCCGAACACCAAGGTCGCGCCGCCCCTCCGCGAGCAACGTGACTGCGACGCGCTGCTTGAGGCGCTGCGCGACGGAACGATCGACTGCATCGCAACCGACCACGCCCCACACGCCCTGCACGACAAGGACCTGGAATTCGCTAACGCCGCCGTGGGCTTTACCGGTCTGGAGACTGCCTTGGCGCTGGTCCTGACCCTGGTCCACGACGGCCGCCTGGACCTCGGCGAAGCCGTGCGCTGCCTCACCGTCGAACCCGCTCGGTGCTACGAACTGCCCGGCGGAACTCTCCAACCTGGCCAGCCAGCCGACATCACCGTGTTCGATCCAGACGAGGAATTCGTCGTCGACCCGTCCCTGTTGTTGTCGAAAGGTAAGAACACGCCGCTGGCCGGCATGCCGATGCACGGCGTGGTGCATCGAACTTTCGTCGACGGCGTTGAAGTCTTCAACCGGGCGTCGCTGGAGCCGGTAGGCGCGCGTGCCGGCTAGCGACTACGCCGTCCTCGCTCTTGAGACCGGCGACACATTCTTCGGCTTCGCCTTCGGCGCGGAGGCCCCCGGCGCTGGCGAAGTCGTCTTCAACACCAGCATGACCGGCTACCAGGAGATTTCCACCGACGCCTCGTATCGCGGGCAAATCGTCGTCATGACCTATCCGCTCATCGACAACTACGGGGTCAACCCCGACGACGTGGAGTCGCGCCGCCCCTGGATTTCCGGGTTGGCCGTCCGCGAGCTGGCCCCGACCCACAGCAACTGGCGCCAGCAAAGCAACATGCACACCTTCCTGGCTCAGCACGGAATCGCGGGCATTCAGGGCATCGACACGCGCGCCCTCACGCGCACGCTACGAATCAAGGGCCATAAGCGCGGCGTTATTGGCCGTGCCCCGGCAAACGTCGCCAAGGGGATAGACCGCTATACCTGGATTCGCGGCCAGGCGCCCGCCGCCACGGCCTGGGCCGCCGAGCAGGTGCAGGCCGCCAAGCGTGTGCTCCCCTACAGCGAGCAGCGCTACGTGGCCGAGGTCACCACCCCCGACCGCCAGGTGGCCGGCCCCGTGCACTGGGCGCCCTGGCCCAAGCCGCCGCAACGCGACGGCTCGCCACGCATCGCGCTGCTGGACGTCGGCGTCAAGACCAACATCGTGCGCTCCCTCGTCAGCCGCGGCTGCCACGTGGACGTGCTCCCCTACGGCGCCAGCGTTGATCAAGTCGAGACAACCGACCCTGACGGCGTCCTGGTCTGCAACGGCCCCGGCGACCCCGAGCAAGCCAATCGAGCCATTGACACAGTTCGAGATCTGATCGGCCGTCGGCCGCTCATGGGCGTTTGCCTGGGGCACCAGATTCTCGGCCTGGCCATCGGCGCCACCACCAGCCGCCTGCCCTACGGCCACCGCGGCGCCAACCAGCCAATCAAGGACCTGGATACGGGCCGCGCCCACATCACCTCCCAGAATCACGGGTTCCAGGTGGACGCGGCGTCGATTCCTCCGAGCAGCGGCTTCCGGGTCAGCCACGTCAACCTCAACGACGGATCCGTCGAAGGCCTGGCGCACGACTCATTGCCGGTCTTCTCGGTCCAGTACCACCCGGAAGCCAGCCCAGGCCCGCAGGACAACCAATACCTCTTCGACCGCTTCCTCGACCTCGTCGACGACAACCGCCGTCTATGAGTCGGCTCAAACTCTCCGATCCGCACCATGCCTGACCTCAACTCAGTCCTGATCATTGGTTCCGGCCCGATCGTCATCGGCCAGGCGGCCGAGTTCGACTACGCCGGCACGCAGGCCTGCAAGGCCCTCCGCGAGGAGGGTGTCCGATCAGTCCTGATCAACTCCAACCCGGCCACGATCATGACCGACGAAGACATCGCCGACCGCGTCTACATCGAACCATTGACCATTCCGCTGATCGAGCGCGTCATCGCTCGCGAACGTCCCGATGGCCTGCTGGCCTCGATGGGCGGCCAGACGGGACTCAACCTGGCGGTGGATCTGGCGGACGCCGGAATCCTTGAGAAATATGGCGTGCGCGTCCTGGGCACACCGATTGAGGCCGTTCGCGACGGCGAGGACCGCGAACGCTTCCGTGCCCTCATGCAGCGCATCGGCGAACCCGTGCCCCAGAGCCGCACCGTCACCTCGCTACCCGAAGCCTGGGACTTCGCCCAAACCTGTGGTTTCCCACTCATCATCCGCCCCGCCTACACCCTCGGCGGCAGCGGCGGCGGTGTCGCCTATCACGAGGACGAGTTTGAAGCCGTGGTCTCGCTCGGCCTGCAAACCAGCCCCATCCGGCAGGTGCTGATCGAGCGCTCGCTGATCGGATGGAAAGAAGTCGAATACGAGGTGATGCGCGACGGCGCCGACAACTGCATCACCGTCTGCAACATGGAGAACCTGGACCCGATGGGCGTCCACACCGGCGACTCCATCGTGTTCGCCCCCTCGCAGACGCTGAGCGACAAGGAGTACCAGATGCTCCGCAGCGCGTCGCTCAAGATCATTCGTGCCCTCGGCGTCGAAGGCGGCTGCAACATCCAGTTCGGCCTGGACCCGGATTCGTTCGATTACTTCGTGATCGAGGTCAATCCGCGGGTCAGCCGCTCGTCCGCACTCGCTTCCAAGGCCACCGGCTACCCCATCGCCCGCATCGCCGCCAAGATCGCGTTGGGCCGCCGACTGGACGACCTTCGCAACCCCATTACGCAAACGACGTCCGCGGCCTTTGAGCCCGCCCTGGACTACGTGGTAACCAAGATTCCCCGCTGGCCGTTCGACAAGTTTGCCCGCGCCGACCGTCGCCTGGGCACCCAGATGAAGGCCACCGGCGAGGTCATGGCCATCGAGCGAACGCTTGAGGCTTCCCTCAACAAGGCCGTGCGCGGCATGGAAAACGGCGGCCGCACGTTGCTCTGGGAAGACCCGGAGTGGGCTACGAACGAGTCTGCGATCTGGTGGCGAATCGAGCACGCCCACGACGAACGGCTCTGGGCGCTCATGGCCGCCCTGCGCCGTGGCGCACCCCCCGACGAGATCAACCGCCGATCCGGCATCGACCGCTTCTTTCTCGACAAGCTCGCGAACATCCTGGCCACCGAACGCCGATTGCTGGCCGAGCCGCTGACACCCGATCTCGTCTGGCACGCCAAGCGCCAGGGATTCTCCGACGCCATGATCGCCTCGCTCGGCGACACGTTGCCAGAGCGCGTTCTCGAGTTGCGCGAAGCCGTCGGCATGCGGCCAACCTTCAAGATGGTGGACACCTGCGCGGCAGAATTCGATGCCGCGACCCCTTACTTCTGGAGCACCTACGAGTCCGAGAACGAAGCTCGCACCAGCGGCCAGCCCGCAGCCGTCGTCCTTGGCAGCGGACCGATCCGCATCGGCCAGGGCATCGAGTTCGACTATTGCTCCGTGCATTCGGCGTGGGCGCTGGAGGCCGCCGGGCGCGAGAGCGTGCTCATCAACTCCAACCCCGAAACCGTAAGCACCGACTTCGACACATCCACTCGCTTGTACTTCGAAGCCCTGGATGAAGAGAGCGTCGCCGAGGTGCTCCGTAACGAGGCGACGAATGGCTCAGCCCCGCCCATCGTGACCCAATTCGGCGGACAGACAGCCATCAATCTGGCCGGTCCGCTCTACAACGCTGGATTCCGCATCGCTGGGAGTGGAGTCGCCGCCATCGACGAGGCCGAAAACCGTGACAAGTTCGACCGTTTTTTGGAGCGCCTCGGCATCCTGCGCCCACCCGGTGCCGCCGTCACCCGGATTCGTGACGCCCTGGACGTGGCCGACGGTCTCGGCTACCCGGTCGTGGCCCGTCCCTCGTATGTGCTGGGCGGCCGCGCCATGCAGGTCGTGGACGACCGCGACGAGCTTGAACGCTACATCGAGAAGGTCACCCAGCCTTCACCCGAACACCCCGTCCTGATCGACAAATACCTGCAGGGACGCGAGGTAGAGGTGGACGCAATCTGCGACGGCCGCGACTCCTTGATCCCCGGCATCATGGAGCACATTGAGCGCGCGGGCGTGCATTCCGGCGACAGCTTCGCCGTATACCCGCCGGTCAGCGTGAGCCCCGAGGAAGAGGCCGTTCTCCTCGACTATACGCAGCGCATCTGCGCCGGCTTGCGCGTGCGCGGTCTCATCAACATCCAATACGTGCTCTTCGAGGGTCAGGTCTACGTGCTCGAGGTCAATCCGCGCGCCAGTCGCACCGTGCCTTTCCTCAGCAAGGCCACCGGCGTCCCGATGGTCAAGCTGGCAACCAGGGTGATGTTCGACGCAACCCTGGCCGACCTGGGCTACCCGCCTGGCCTCGTGCCGTCGCGCCCCCTGTTCGCGGTCAAGGCGCCGGTGTTCTCTACCGGCAAGCTCTCCGGCGTCGACACCTACCTCGGCCCGGAAATGAAGTCCACCGGCGAGGTCATGGGCGTTGACGCCACGTTCCCCGCCGCCCTCCACAAGGCAATGATCGCGTCGGGCATCGACGTCCCCGCCAGCGGCAACCTGCTGGTCTCGATCGCCGACCGTGACAAGCCCGAAGCCGCTCCGATCATCGCCGAATTCGCCGACCTTGGATTCGGCCTGCTGGCCACCGACGGCACCGCCGATTACATCGAAACCCACCTGCAGCTGCCCGTGCGACGCGTGGGCAAGATGCGCAGCGGCAGTCCCAATGTTGAGGACTTCATCCGAGAAGGCAGTGCGGCATTGGTGATCAACACCCTCACCGGACGCCGCGAAGCCATCCAGGACGGACACTACATGCGCCGCGCCGCCGCCGAGACCCGCACGCCTTGCCTGACGTCGCTGGACACGGCGCGGGCGCTGGCCGCGGCCTTGCGCCAGGCCCGCGGCGAATTCGACGTGCGGACGATCGACGAATACCGCTTACTTCCCGCATGACCCGGCGGATCGAGTCCGCCCGCGTCCTGCGCAACACGCGAATCACCGAACGGCTCTGGTGGTGCGAATACGAAGCGCCCCTCATCGCCGCCAGCGCCCTCCCCGGCCAGTTTGCGCACGTCCTTTGTAGCGCGCCCGATCAGCTCGATCCGTTGCTACGCCGGCCGCTCAGCTTCAGCCGCATCGAACCCGACCTCGGACGGGTCGCCTTCCTCATCGACGCCGTCGGCCGCGGCACGGCCTGGCTCGTGGATCAGCCGGAGGGGACCGAAATCGACATGCTGGGCCCCCTTGGCGGCAACTTCCTCTTTCAACCAGACCTCACTCGGGCGCTCATGGTTGGCGGAGGCATCGGCCTGGCGCCCCTCATTGCGCTCGCCGACCTTGCACCGGCCCAGGGCGTGCAAGTGCGCCTGCTCGCTGGCGGACGCGACGCCCATCAAACCACCCCGCGAGAGTGGCTCCACTCCACCGTCGAGTACCACGTTGCTACCGATGATGGCGCCCTCGGCCATCACGGCTTCGTCACTGACCTGGTCCCGGACCACTTCGCCTGGTGCGACCAGGTTTTCGTCTGCGGTCCGACGCCCATGATGCGCGCCATGGCCGAACTCACCGACGAGCTGGCGGCTACCTTCGGCCCACGCCCCGCCTTCACCTCGCTCGAGGCCCGCATGGGCTGCGCCATGGGTGTCTGCTATTCCTGCGTGGTCCAAACCACCACCGGCCCCCAGCGCGTCTGTCTCGACGGACCCGTTTTTCCGCAGTCCACCCTCACCTGGACCTGGGAGCACATCGCCGCCGCGCAGCCCGCGTTCTTCGCTAACTGCGAGTGACCGGGCAGTCCACGTCAGTTATTTCTATTTCTGCGACAGTGTGCCAGCGCAGGTTGCATTCGAACCCAACCACACGTATTGAATGGCCTGGCCCATTTCGAACGAACCCTCGCGCTGCGCCTTCAATCCATCTACCGTGCGATACCGACCCGCGTCAATGGTCTTCCTCAGGAGTCTTGACCGTCGCCTAAGTCGCAGGTCGGGTTTCGGGTCGAAACTCTGAGAAACAACTCGTGACACGTGCTGTGATGGCAAGCCTTCGCCATCCGCTGTGCCATAGACTCACCCATATCGTTGAGAGTTGCACCGTTGTCACCAGCGCGTCGCCATCCGGACACCTATTCCGCAATTCGGGAGATTTCAGCTTGAATTGACGAGCTTGGACGCGTTGGCCTTCCACACGCGACGATCGAAGTCTCACCTTTGTTCACAGGATTCGACCTTGAAAGCCACTACGACGAAACGTGAAGACCCAGTTGCACTTCACATAGTGATGTAGCAGACTTACGTCGTGTTCGAGCTTTCGCATCGTCGCTAGGAGGACGGTTGATGAAGCTTAAGGAAGTCGTGTCGGGTAGCGAATGGGCAAGTCGCCCGCAACGCATGCGGCGGGTGAGCCCGGAAATCAGGGAAATCGTTCGCGCTGCCGGGCGCAGCAAGGCGGGCGAATGGACGGTCGTCAGCCTGACCGATGACGAAAAGAAGCGGCAGCCGACACTCCGCGGTCGGATTCAGGCGGCCGCCGTCCAGGCTGGGTTCAAGGTGAAGTTTGAAATGCGCAACGGCGACTTGGGAGTCCAGAAGGAAGGCTAGTCGCCCGTGCTTAGCGAAGGGCCGCGCCGCGTGCGCGGCCTTTCGCTTTAGGCGCGAGTTATCGAGGACACGCTTCAGGCATCCCGCCAGAGTTTTCCCATCGCCTGCACGCGTGCAAGCCGCGACTCGTCGAACGCTGGCAGCTCAAAGCCAAGAGGCTGCGGCGGGCCGTCAATGCCTAGAGAGGCCTGCACGTCAGGCCTCGTGTAGTACGCGTTGTAAGTTTGCTTCACAAGCTCGGTAAACGCCTCCGGATCCTCGCCCTCTACCCGTCGAAGTATGCCCACCCGACCCCCGGAGTCGATCTCAGCGAACGGTGTCTCGCCGGCGGCGGCTTCGACGGCACGCAGCGCAGTCAGCACGGGACGCCGCAACCATGGTCGCTCGGTAAGGTAGCCGTCAACCGTCAGCGCCCCACCTAGCGTTCCGGCCCCCGGCAGGTCGCCGTATGCCGGCACCAGTTCATCCTGGACCAGCGTGAGCAACGCAAGTTCCTCTGGCGTAAGGATGTGCGCCGTCATGCCGCCACGGCTCGGTAATTTTTGCCCAGCCAGTCGGCGCATCGCAATGCCACAGCTTGAATTGTGCTGGTTGGATTCACGGCGGCGGACGTAGTGAACGTACTGCCGTCGATAACGAACAGGTTCGGGCACTCGTGCGCCTGGCCCCAACCATTGATAACCGAACGTTCGGGATCGTCGCCCATGCGGCACGTTCCCATCAGATGCCAGCCGGACTCCTGCACGAGCGGGTCCACCAGAATCTCCACGGCACCCGCGGCTTCGAAGAGTTCGCGGGCACGCGCGATGCTGAATTCGAGCATGCGTTGAGTGTTCTCTCCAACGCGATACTCGACCCGCGGGGCCGGAATACCGTGCGCGTCGGTCAACCCAGGATCGAGCGTGACCCGATTCTCCGGTTCCGGTAGGTCTTCCAGCATTACGGAAGTCGTCATCGTGTGTGCGTAGCGCGATCGTAATGCCTCGTGGTGCTCACTGCCCCACGGGACGGGATGCCCAAGGATGCCCCCGTTGGCAACCGAGAGCGGCCCCACGTTTCGACTGAGCTGGAGTTCAAAACCTCGCACGAACCCCCGCGCTAGGTCGGTTTCGTAAAACTCCTGGCAGTTCATCAGGCCACCAATCGGGCCACGCTGCCCGTTTACGAATTCCTCAAATACACCGCTCACAAGTGCAACGGGATGAAACATCAAATAAGCGCCGACAACGCCGGAATTGTTCGCCAGGCCGTTCGAGAAGCGTGCCGACGTCGAGTTGAGCAGAAGACGTGGCGTTCCCACGCCGTTCGCGGCCATCACAACCACGCCGGCGGTGTGGCTTCGGCGCACGCCCTCGTCGTCGTAATAGAGGGCGCCGGTAGCTCGTCCGGCCCGGTCAACCGTGATCTGCTCCACCCGCGCGTGCGTGATCAGCTGTACACCTTGGGCCAGCGCTTTTGGCCAGTACGTCACGTGCGCGCTGGACATGGCGCCGATGGGGCACCCGATGTCACACGGCCCACAGCAGTTACAGGGCGACCGGTTCTCACCGAACGGCTCGGATATCAGCGCGTTGTCGCACGGCCACCAGTGCCAGCCCAGCTTCTCCAGTCCGCGCAGATACGCTTCGCACCCGGCATCGAATGCCAGCGGCGGCGTTTGCCGGGGGCTACGCGGTGGGTTGCCGGGATCGCCGGCCAGACCTGACACGCCAATCATTGAGTCGTTCAGGTCATAGAAGGGCTCAAGATCCCAGTAGGTAAACGGCCAGTCGTCGGCCACGCCATCCAGCGTTCGCACGCGGAAGTCGGACGGGCGCATCCGCGGAAAATGCCCGCTCCAATGCACCGTACTACCGCCCACCGCGTTGACCATCAGCGGAAAAATGGGGGTCCCGCTGTTGTTGATGGGGTAGTCCTCGGCCCACCTGCGCACATTCGGGTCCTTGGCGAACGACGTCTGCCGGGCGAGTTCGTAGTCAGGTCGACTGTGCGCGTACTCCGAGGGCTCGACCCATCGGCCTTGTTCCAGGCAGGTAACCCGTAGTCCCCGGCGCGAGAGCGACCAAGCCGCTGCGGCGCCCGAGGCGCCGGAACCAACGATCAGGACATCGGAATCAAATTCCGGCGCAGCCATCGCATCATCACCCGGACTCAATCGCCTGAAGCATACGAGCCGCGCGTCGGCGCGTCAGTCCTTGATCGTCAGCCCGCCGAACAGGACAGTGCCTCGGATGCTGACCGTCGCCTCGTCCTCGGCGCCCGAATCCGCGCGTTTGTCGTCAACGCCCCCAAACAGGGCCACAACGTCGTTGTGGACGGTCCAGTCCTCCGGTACGCGCAGTTCTACGCCGCCGAACATGCAGGTCACGTCAATGACCGCCGGCGGCCGCTCCACGCGGGCCCGTCGCAGGTCGTATTCCGCTCCGCCGAAGAGCGTCGTGGTTTGCAATCCGGTGAACGGTCCGTCCACGTCGTCATTCACGCTGTTGAACACGGCCACATGATTCAACCCGCCGCCGGACCCGCGGGTCGACCCGCCTCCACCGCGAGACGCCCGTGTGGCGATAAGTAGCACGCCCGCGACGATGATGAGCACCGGCCAAATGGCCCCTCGAACGACGTCCGGCACTCCGTCGAGGACTGAAAGCTGAACGGCGATCCCCAGGGCAATCAGAATCCAGGGACCGAATGACCCGCGCAATCCACTACGAGCCAAAGCCCAGAGACCCAGGACGATGAGAAGCGATGGCGCGTATTCCCAGGGGCTGAAGTCGCCGAGCCCCAGGTTGCCCAGGAGCAGCAGCACCCCGACCGCCACCACAATCAGGCCGACGAGAACCCGACTCGAACCGCCGATGCTCATCGGCTCCTCCGCCAGCGCTCAGTTTCGCCCGGCCGCAATGCCCGCCATCTGGATGAAAACAAGTATGCGGTCGAATTCAGTTCCAACGGTGCGTCTCCGGATCGATGGACGACGACGGGACCGACTCCAGTTCTTCCCAGAGTTCGTCGGGAATCTCGAACGCGGCCAACACCAGCGTCTTCTCAATGCGGTCGGGCCGGCTGGCACCCACGATCGTCGAGATGATGCGCGGATCCTTTAGCGAAAACTGCAGGGCGGCGGCGGCCAGCGGGATTCCGTACCGGTCGCAGATGGACTGCAGGCGCCGCGCGCGTTCCACCATCTCGGGCGGCGCGGCCTGGTAGGCGTAGCGGGGATACGACTCCGGTCCGCGCGACAGGATGCCGCTGCCGTAGGGCGCCGCGTTGAGGACGGCGACGTTGCGCATGGCGGCGATTTCCAGCAGCGGGGCGGCCGAGCGGTTCAGCAGCGTGTAGCGGTTGTGTGTGACCACGACTTCAAAGCAGCCGGTCTCGATGTATCGGATTTCCTGATCGACCGGTCCACCTGCAACGCCCAGATGTTCGATCAACCCCTCCGCCTTCAAGTCCAACAGCACCTCCAGCGGGCCGCCGGGCGCGGTGATGGCGTCGAAGGTCGTGTGCTCGGGATCGTGCAGATGCAGGAGCTGAAGGCGATCCAGTCCCAACAGATCGAGGCTGCGCTCAACCGAACGCCGCATCTGCGGACCGCTGAACTCGCCGGTCGTCATGTCCCGGTCGGCCTTGGTGCCTACCACGTAGCCCTCAGGAATGCCGCCGCGTTCCCGCAAGACCATCCCGATGCGCCGCTCGCTCTCACCGTCGCCGTAGGACGCTGCCGTGTCGATGAAGTTGATCGCGCTGTCCAGCGTTTCCCGCACGGCCGCCAGCGCGTCGTCCTCCGCCACCGAGTAGGCAAAGGTCTCCGGCATGTTCCCGAGCGCCGCCGTGCCAATGCACAGGGGCGTGACCCTCAGTCCAGTCGTACCCAGCGTGCGTAGCGAGAAGTAGTCACCCGGCTCGGGCATTAGGGCGGCCCCGGGATCGTCGAGTGAGAAGCGTGGCCAGCTTGACTGCGCTCACGCCCGGGCGTCGTCCGCCGACCCTCGATAACTTCCATCGCGATCAACACGGTCGTATAGGCCTCACGAGGCACCTGACCGTCGTCGCTGGCAAACGACGACGGTAAACGCGAGTAATCGCCGGCGGCCATCTGATCGACGCGCCGACGCAGCCAGCTTCGCAGACGTTCCCAGGACTCGCCAGCATCAGCGGTGGACATGGTGCGCTCCCGACTCAACCGCGTCAGCGGCCTCGGTATGACGCCGGACAAAGGTCTTGGCAAGAATCTGGGCGCCCTCCACGTCGTTCGGTTCGAGTTCCCCGTCCAGCACCAAGTCCAGCAGGTATTGCTTGATTGGCTTGATCCAGACGCCTGGCGGGCGGTCGAACAGTTCCATGAGCGCGTGCCCGTCCAGCGGCGAGTCCAGCGCCGCCACATCGCGCTCGGCCTGCAAGTGCTCGCAGCGCGCCTGCAGTTCGGCTACCCGTGCCAGCCCTGCTTCAATGCGCCGCGGCCGATAGCTGGTGATGTCGGCGCGCGACAGCGCGATCAACGCCTCCAGGTCCTCACCGGCCTCCAGAATGAACCGGCGCACGGCCCCATCCGTCCACCCAGGCTCGTAGGCATTTGCGCGCATGTGCAGCCGGACGATGTGTGTCACGCGGTCGGTGAGCCGTCCGTCGAACTTGAGCCGTCGCATGATCCGCCGTGCCATGCGCGCACCTACCTCCTCATGTCCAAAGAAGCGTATGCGCCGGTTGCGAATGGACTTCGTTCGCGGCTTGCCCACATCGTGCAGCAGCGCGGCCCAGCGGATTTCGGGCTCCGGCCGCGTCGTGGAAAGCACACGCATGGTGTGGGCAAAGACATCCTTGTGCTGCCGCCGCTCTTCCTGCTCCGTCTGCTGCAAGGGAATCAGCTCCGGCATCACCAAGCTCAGGATCCCAGTCTCCAGTAGCGTGACTAAAGCTCGGCCTGGTTCCGGTGATAGCAGCGTCAGGTTGAGTTCGGCGCCGATGCGCTCCGCGCTGACGTGACCAAGCTCGCCCGCGGTGCGACGCGCGGCGGCCAAGGTGCCAGCGTCGATGTCGAACCCGAGCTGTGCGGCAAAGCGCACGCAGCGCAGAACTCGCAACGGGTCTTCTGTGAACCGGTCGTCGGCAACTCCCACCGCACGAATACGCCCGGCAACCAGGTCGGCCAGCCCGCCGTGGGGATCGATGATGCGCCCGCTCAGGACGTCCTGCGCCATGGCGTTGATTGTGAAGTCACGCCTGCTGAGATCCGCCTCCAGCGAGTCGCCAAACTCAACGTCCGGCTTGCGCGAGCCCGGGCGGTAGGACTCGGCGCGGAACGTGGTGATCTCCACCGGGCCGCTGTCGAAGACCGCGCCAATCGTCCCGAATCGCTCGCCGACCGTGTAGATGTTCGTGGCGCCCGCCCGACGTGCCAGCACCTTTACCCGGTCGGGACGGGCGCCGGTCGTGAAGTCCAGGTCGCTCGAGGGTCGTCCCAGGATGCGGTCGCGAACCGGTCCGCCGACGAGAAAGAGGTCGAAGCCGGCCTGTCGAAAGATGCGCGCGAGGCGCCCGGTGGGGTTCATCGAATTGAGCTGTCGCCAGGTCTAAGCGGTGCGCGAAACTGGCCACTTCAGGCGCCGCAGCGCGCCTGGCGCCGCACGGAGCGATCTTACACGCTGGTCCATACGATCCCGTATCTCTCCTGGACGACCGGTCAAGCGCCGCACGCCAACATCGGCAACGAAGGCCAGCAGGGCAATCGTCAGAAGCTGAGCCCAGCCAAGTTGCGCGGCGCCGTCACCACGCAGTGCCAGCGAGGCCAGGTCGCCGCTCGACTCAATCGTCACGCCGCCGGTTAGGTCGGCGACGCGCCGCAGCGCGCGGTGATCCGGTGCGATGTGCCCGATTTCTCCGGCTGGCGCAATCACCAGCCCCGAGTTCGCCTCGCCGACGAAACCCGTGTCGTCGCGCTGGGTCACCTGAATCTCATACACCCCCGGGGACAGACCCTCCAAACGGCCCTGATAGCGACCGGGACCCACCTGTTCCGCTTGCAGCGTCCGCCGAGCTCCGTCCGGTCCAACCACGGTCAGGTTGGTCGCCAGTCCATTCAGAAAGCGACCCGCCGCGTCGATCGCGTCGACCTCGATCACCCCTATTCCGTCAACGTGTGCGGCCGAGGCTCGCAACCTGTCGCCCACGCCCCCGGGCAGCGGGCTGACCCACTGAACCGCCTGGCGCAGGAAGTGCGCAAAGCCGTCCCAGGCCAGCCATACCTCGGCCCAGTCGGCGCCGGCGTCGGACGTCCAGGCGATGGCGCGACCGCGCCCGTATTGCCATTGGGCCAGAATCGGATCGTTGTTGTCGGAACTCAGCACCACCTCGGCCGTGGGTTTGGCGCGGGTTCGCACGTAACCCCGCAGGTCTGGAAACTCCTGGCCCGACAGCCCTCCGGCGAAGATCGGACTCGGCGCATCCATCCGAGGCTGAAACTCGCGTTCGACCACGGCGAACTCGCCGGCCGTCAGGGTTTCCTCGGTCAGCACCCGCGGGATGGAGAGCGGATCGGGAACGTAGTAATAGCGGCCGTTGCCGATCCGGGCGATTCGCTCCAGCAACTCCTGGTCCGATTGCTCGCCGACGGCAATCGACGACACCGTGATGTCCCGCCGGCGCAGCGAGCGCGTCAGTCCATCAAAGTCGCCGTAGTGGGCGCGGCCGTCGGTCAGCAGCACGACATGCTTGATCGAGGCGCTCACCTGGTCCAGGCGAGACCTCGCGAAGAACATCGCCCGTGCCAGGTCGGTGGATGTCCCCATCTGAATCCCGCGGATACGGTTGATTGCCGCCCCCACATCCGCTGCCGATGTCAGTTCGCGTGGCGGCACCACCCACTGCGAATCGATGTCGAATGTCATCACGCCCAGGATGTCGCCTTCTTCAAGCAAATCCACGGCGTCCACAGCCGCCTCGATCGCCATGTCGATCTTGGCGGCCCCTTCGCTCGCCCCCTCGGCCATGCTGGACGAGCGGTCGATAACCAGCACCAGCGCCAGGCGGGGCTCGGGCGTCTCCTCGGTGGGGTCCGACCAGACCGGCAGCGCGTCGTCCATCGCCGTGCCCTGGTAGCCGCCGGCGGCAAAGCTGTTGGGGCCGCCCAGCGCAACCAGTCCGCGTCCTCCGGCCACATGTGCGCGCAGAGCCTCCAAATCGGCCGGCTCGAACGCTTCGGCCGGCACGTTCGAAACCACCACGGCATCGAACTGATCCAGATCGATGCCGGCCAGTGCGCCTGGAGCGACGTCCCTGACCTCGAACTCCGCCGCCCGCAGCGCTGCCCGAACCTGGGACGTGTCGCCGATGGTGAGCACCCGTCCCGGCTCGGCCACGCGCACGAACGTCTCGGCCACGTTGTTCGCTAGGCGCGGATCGGCGTCCTCCAGCAGCTCGGCCCGTAGGCGGTGAAACCCGGGGCCAAGTCCCGTCAACTCCACGCCGTAGGTGCGTGTACCCGTGGCAACCGCAATCGGCCCGTCGCTGATCAGACGTTCGCCGTCCCAGAGCCGCAACCGAGCCGTCGTACGCCGCTGCGAGGCGATTCGGACGCGCGCCTGAAGGGCCGCGCCGCTGTGCGCCGTTTCGGGAACTTCGACGGCTCGCACCACCAGGTCGGCCCCGCGACTCGCGGCGGCGGGCGCCACCGAGATCGGCACACCGCGAGCGGCTGCCGTCTGGGTGGCCGACTCCAGACCCGGCCCGGCGCCCGCGCCGTCGGACAGCAGCACGAGTTGCCCGCCGGCCTCTGGATCGAGCAGACCCAGCGCCGCCAGGATTCCCGCCTCGTAGTTGCTGTCGTGGTCGGGCAGATCGGAACGCAGCGGTGGCGCCTCGTCCAGGCGCTGAGGCGCCGCCAGCACCGCCGCGCCGGCGCCGAATTGGACGACGCCCACTGGCGTGTCAGCCCCAAACGCGCTCACGTAGGCATCCATCACCGCGTGAGCGTTCGCGCGCTCGGCCAGGAGCACGCTATCCGACGTATCGACGACGAAGACGGTGGCTGGCCGGGTGTCCCGCCCGATCGCGAAACCGGCCAGGGCCAGCACGATTGCTGTAAGGCTGACCAGGCGAAGCAGCGTGGCCAGCCATAGCCGAATCCGCGAGAGACGAGCGACGCTGGCGTAGGACAGCCAGATGGCGGCGGGCAGTGCCGCGAGCAGGACGAGGAGCCAGGGTCGATCCAAGGCCATCGGTTAGCGGACGCCCCGTACCCGGTGAAAGATCCACCACTCCACCACGAGCAGCGCCAGCGCCAGCACGGCGACCCAGGGCCATACCTCAGTCTGCTGCTGGATTCTGGGTGTCGACTCCGGCCTGGAATCCGATCCGACCGGAACGCCAACCCGCCCGGTGGGGGCGGCCACGCCAGGGGCGAAGTCGATTGATGTCTGCGCGACTAACTCCTGGCCCACAAACTGGCGCACCGTGTAAGCCCCGGGCGCCTGAACGTCGAGAACCGCGGGCTGCGGCGTCGAGAACTCAGTGGTGTCGCCAGTTGGACTCGAAACGGTAATTCGATCTGCGCGCGGATGCGGGATCAGGCGCGCTGGTCGGCCGGGTTCCAACTCCACGCCTTCGGGTAGAGGAGCGAACGGATCCGCCCAGCGCACGACATTGGACCAGAACACCGGAAACCACGGGGCTTGACTGACCCTCGGACCGGCCACGTCGAATCCGACCACGGCAATGCGGCGACCGTCAATGACCCCGTGCGCCAGCAAGGCCCGGTCGCCGACGCTCAGGTCCACCAGCGCCCAGGGCGGCGGCGCATAGGTCACGTCAGCGCCTGAGAGCAGGTCGCCCACGTCCACCGAGCGCAAGAGTGGGCTGTCCGCCAGGGCCAGCGGACGCACGTCGCCCGTGATCGGCGCGTCGAGCTCCAAGGCCGGCATTGCGGGGGGCTGGACGAGGACGAACGAGGCGGGCGGCAGAGTCTCCGGCGCGAATCCCTGGAACACATACAGGTCCGCGGCGCCGGCGTCTTGGTCGAATGCGTCGACGCTGATGGCCTGCGCCGTCACGGCGGGCGCCGCCTGCAATGCCCGAACAATCGGCCACGGCTCGTTGCCCACAACCATGACCGACAGCCCGGACGGTTCGGCCAGTGATGCAAACGCCAGGTTGTCGGTCGACAGACCATCACCAGGCGCGCGAACCTCGGCTTGGTATCCCGGCGCTACCGGCAGGTCGTCAAATACGAGAATCTGACGATCGCCGGCGGGCAGGTCGAGTGATCGGCTCAGCGTCGTCCCGCGGCCGGCCGTCACGGCAATCGCCGCCGTCGCGGCCGTGGAACCGTCGTTGCGGGCGGCGACAACTCCCTGCACCACGTCCGGCGTGTCCAGCCGGCGCCGAACCTGAAACGACACCAGCGCGACATTCGGCGCCGGTTCACCAACAACCACCGTGCGCACGCCGGCAAATGCCGGCTGCGAACCGCCAGTCGACGCCTTGTCGGTAAAGAGCGCCACGATGCCGCCCGCCGCCGGATCGGCCAGCGAGCGCGCCATGTCCAGCGCCGCGTCGATACGGCCGTGTGAGGCTTCGGGCTCGATCCCACCGAGCGAGCGCGAGACTGCGGCGCGATCGGTGGTCTGCGCGACCAGTGTTCGCGGCACCGCGCCCGCGGTGATCACCGATATCCGCCGGTCATCGCCGACCGCATGCACAAGCGCCGCGGCCTCGTCGCGGGCGAGCTGAATACGAGGGACCCCGTCGCGATCGGCTATGGCCATCGAGGCTGAAACGTCAACGACCAACGCCACCGGCGAGCCAAGCTCGACCATCGCCAGGCGCTCCGGCCGCGCCAGCGCCAGCGCAAACACGACCACAGCCAGCAACTGGAGCAACAGCAGGGCGTGCCGTCGCAGCCAGGCCAGCCAGGTGTCCTCGGCCCGCGCGTGAATCGTCCGTCGCCAGATCAGCAAGGAAGCCACGACGACACGTTGCCGGCGAGGGCGAAGCAAAAAGAACGCCAGCACTGCCACCGTCAGGCCTGCCCACGCGAAGGCGAGCGGCGCTGCCCAGCTCACGCCAGCGTTCCGTGCTCGCGCAGGCGCCGCAGCACGATGTCCTCCACCGCCCAGTTCGACCGGATCGGCACATAACGCACGTGCCGCCGGTGACAGAATCGTTGCAAGTCACGTGTCCAGTCGCCAATCGCCTGTCGGTAGGCGCGCAGCAGGTCCACGTCCCCAAGAACCTCCAGTGAGCTGCCGCCTTCGGCGTCAATCAGCTCGACTTCGTCGGCGAACGCCGGGTTGGCGAATTCGTCGTCGAGCACGTGGAGCACCGTCAACTCATGCCCGCGTTGGGCCAGGGCGCCGATGGCGCGCGGTGCGTCCTCGGCGAGCAAGTCCGAGACGAGGACGGACACGCCGTGCGGGAGCGCGCGGGCGTTGTAGGCGGCAACGGCGCGTGACAGCCCGGTTGCCCCGGCCGGCTGCTGGCGCTGCAGGAATTCCAGGAAGCGACCGAAGTAGCCCTCGCCCTGCCGCGGCGCAAAGGCTTCACCGAGGCCGGCGCCCAGCGCGGCCCCGGCAACCACGTCGCGGCTGGCAAGCGCCGTCCAGCCGATCGCGGCCTGCACGGCGCGAGCCGTCTCGAACTTCGCGGGCGCGCCGGACGCCATCGAGCCGCTGACATCCAGCAGCAAATGCACGACCAGCGTTTCCTCGGATTCGCGGACCTTTACGAACAGCTCGTCGGTCCGCGCGTAGATGTTCCAATCGATCTGCCGATAGTCGTCGCCCGGGCTGTAGGACCGGTGGTCGGCGAATTCAAGCGACGATCCGGTCGCCCGGCTGCGCCGGCCGCCGGTGTGCAGATGTCCGTGCGGGCGCTGGGAAACCAGCGAGAGGTTGGCCAGCTTGGCGCGGAAAGCGGCGTCCGGCGCGAAGGCCGGCAAGACAGGCCGAGCGGTTCGGTCAATCACCTGCCCGTCGGGTCGACATGAGAATGGCGTCCAGGATCTGTTCGGCCGCCACACCGTCGGCCTCGGCCTCGAAATTGAGCAGCAGTCGGTGGCGCATCGAGGGTCGGGCCGCGGCTCGGATGTCGTCGAAGCCCACGTTGTAGCGCCCGTCCAGCATGGCGTACACCTTGGCGGCCAGCACCATTGACTGGGCCGCCCGTGGCGAACAGCCATAGCGCACGTACTGGCGGGTGAGTTCGTGCGCGACCGGATCCTGCGGATGCGTGGCTTTGACGAGATCCACCACGTAGCTCCCGACGTGTGGAGCGATGGCCACGCGCCGGGCAAAGGCGCCCATCGCCAGCAGGTCGTCGCCAGTCGCCACGCGTGCCACCTCGGGTTGGGCCGCCCCCGTCGTCCGATCCAGGATTTCGCTGAGCTCTTCCGACGTGGGGTAATCCACGACCAGCTTGAACATGAAGCGGTCGACCTGAGCCTCTGGCAGCGGATAGGTGCCTTCCATCTCAATCGGGTTCTGCGTGGCCATCACAAAGAACGGCGGGTCAAGCACGTGCACGTCGCGGGCTACGGTGACCTGGCGCTCCTGCATCGCTTCCAGTAGCGCCGCCTGAGTCTTTGGCGTGGCTCGGTTGATCTCATCGGCCAGGACCAGGTTGGCAAACACCGGACCCGGCTCGAACCGAAACGTCCGCTGCCCGTCCGTCCCGTCCATCACCACGTTCGTTCCCGTGATGTCGGCCGGCATCAGGTCGGGCGTGAATTGAATTCGACTGAAGCGCAGATCGATGGCCCGGCCGAGCGTGCGCACCAATTCGGTCTTGCCCAGCCCCGGCACACCCTCGATCAGCACGTTGCCGCCGGCGATCAGGCAGACCACCGTGTCTCGCACGATTTCGCGCTGCCCGACGATGAACTTGCCCACCTCGCTGACCACGGCGGAGGCCCGGTCGCGAAAGTCCTGGGCCTGTCGCTCGGTGGTTTCCGACCCGTCCACGGCGAGCGTCATGGCGCGGAGAAGTAACGATCCATCATTGGCAGCATATCCAGTGGAACATTGCGGGCAACGTCCGGCCGCCCCACCGCGAACCCGCGGTCGCCGGCCGACGCCACGAATCCAGCAGATCCGCTGGGTCCAAGTTCGAGTATCGGCCGCTCGACCAATTCGGCGCCCTCTTCGGTCGGCTTGACTTCGACGATCTCGAGTTCGCCTTCGACATTAAGTCGCTGCTCGGGGGCCAGGGTCTCCAGCGTGCCCTCCAGCGCGCGTCCACTGGCCGCCGAGTCGCCGCCGCCAGTCATGGCAGCGCCCCCCTCGGGACCGGCGCCGGCCTGACCCGCGGCCTCTCCTGTTCCTGCGGCCGCGTCGCCAGGCGAGTCCCCGTCCGCGCCGGGCATGGCGCCCTGGGCCGCACCCTCGGCCTCGGCAAGCTGGCGGGCGAGTTGATCGAGTTGTGCTTCAAGCCCGCGGTCGGCCTGGACCGTTGTGCCCACCGTCCCGATTTCCTCGGCCAGGCTCTCCAAAGCGCTGCGGGCATCGGCCAACTGCCCCCGCTCCAACGCCTCGGCGGCTTCCCTGAGCTGATCGGAAAGACCTGGGTCGAAGCCCGCGGCGCGCTCGGATGCCTGGCGCAGTCCTTGCGCCAGGTCGTCCATTCGCGTGCTGTTCATCTCCGCAAGCTGTCCCGCCAGTTCACGCGCTTCGGCTGCGGCGGCCTGAAAGTCGCCGCTATCCAGGGCGCGTCCGAGGCGGCGGGCTTCTGACGTCCGCCGCAGCGCCTCGCCGGCGGCCTCGGCGGCCAACGCGGCGGTCGCGGCGTCGGGATCGCGCTGGCGTTCAAGTTCGGCCATGGCGGCTCGAATCTGGTCGATCTGCGCCAGCACCTCGGGATCAACCAGCGCGGGCGCCGGGCCATCGACGGCGGTGCCCAGGCTCTCAGCCAGCTCTGACGTTGGCTGACCGCCTCCAACCCGGGGCAGCACGTCGGCGGTCGCTGCCAAGAGGCCTGCAAGCAGGGCCGCCGCGGCAAGCGCCAGGATGCCCAGGTCGCTGCGGGGCACTCGATACGGAAACGCCAGGGTCGCATTGATCCCGTCCAGGGCCCGCAGGGCGTCGCTCCGCTGCAGGTCGCGCACGTGCCCGTCCGCCCGAGATCCAGCAATTGCCGTGGACAAGCGCTCGAACAGTGCCAGCCGCCGGTCGTAGGCCAGGGCCGCGGCCAGCGGAGGCGGCGCAACCAACGCCCGCGCGGCGAGAACGAATGCCGGACCCGCCGCCACAACCAGCGCGATCGCGGCCATCGGACGGGAAGCCCCCAGCGCCGCGCCAACAAGCACCAGGAACAGCGCAGTGCCAAAGCCGGTCGTCAGCACGCGAGGTGCGCCCTGCAGTGTCCGGTGGCGCTGCCAACGCCGGGCCAGGGGAATCAGTCGCTGCTCGAGGGCATCCGCCCCGTACGACGCCCAGCGGAACGCCGGCCAAACAGCGCCGTGAATGGGGAGTGTCGGACGTGCAACGCGCATGGTGAAAGTTCTGCGGCCCTAAACGGCGCCCATACGCTTCTGAAAAACCGCCGACCAACTCCGGGCAATCCCCTTCCCAGGGGACGGTAACGAGACCATATCCTGCTGCGAACCTGCAACGCACCCGCCAGGCCCGGCAGCTTGCACCGTCTCTCGCCCGTTCATGCGTCGTGTTTCCACGTCTGGGCTGCGGCCATCAGGTCGCGAGCCAGGCGCCGACCGGCGGTGGTGGATGCTCCGCTCATCGCGGCGATCTCCTCCACTACGCGATCCCCATCCACCCGTGAAACATCGGTTCGTGTCTCTCCCAGCGCGTCCGACTTCGCCACCACAAAGTGCGTATCGCCGAATGCCGCGACCGGGGCCAGGTGGGTAATGCAGAGCACCTGGCGCCACGCCGCGAGCGCCGCCAGCTTCTGTCCCACGATGTCGCCTGCCCTCGGTCCTACGCCGACGTCGATCTCGTCAAAGACCAGCGTAGGCGTTGGGTCGACCTTCGCCAGCACGACTTTCAGGCCCAGCAGGATCCGCGAACGCTCGCCCTCGGACGCCACGTCGGCCAACGGCCGCGGCGGCTGTCCAACATTCACGCTCAGCAGAAACTCGACCTGATCGATGCCGGACTCATCGAACCGGACCGACTCAGCTTCCCCCGCGACTGGCAGGCCACCCGGATCAGCCTGGCAGCGAAGCCTGACTTCGAACGTGGCGGAGGGCATATTCAGATCGTCCAACTGATCGGCGACGGCGTCCGCCAGGTCCCCGGCCGCGCGCCGGCGCTTTGCCGAGAGCATCTCGACGGAGGGAATCAGGCGCTCGCGCAGGCCGGCGGCGTGCTCGCGCAGCGCCTCGATACGGGAATCCCCGCGATCCAGCTCATCCAGCCGTGTCTGTGCCTCCTCGCCATACGCGATCACCTGCGCGGGCGTCTCGCCGTACTTTCGAATCAGCGCTTCGATCTGGTTAAGACGATCGTCGATCTGCTGCAGTCTCGCCGGATCCGCCTCCACCTGTTCGGCGTACGACTGCAACGCAAGCGCCAGGTCGGCTGCCAACTCCTGCAATTGAGCGGCCTGCTGAGCCACGGGACGCATGCTGGGATCCAGCGCGGCCATCTCCTCCGCCGCGTGCAGGGTCGAGCCGATGATGTCCGGCGCTGGATCCAGCGTGTCACCGTGCAGACGGGCCGCTGCCTGCCCGGCCAGGTCGCGCAACCGCTCCGCATTGGCCAGCACTACTCGATCCGCTCGCAGCCGCTCGTCCTCCCCGGCCGACAGTTCCGCGGCGGATATTTCATTAACCTGAAATGTCAGCAGGTCGATCTCGCGCGCCGTTTCCCTCGCATTCCGCTGAAGTTCGTTCGCTTCGCGATCCGTAGCTCGAAGTTCGCGCGCAAGCGCAGCCACCGTCTCGCGCTCTGGCATGAGTCCGGCAAATCGGTCCAGGTACTCAAGCTGTTGTGACGGCCGAAATAGCGACTGGTGCTCGCTCGGACCGTGCACGTCAACCAGCGTGCGCCCCAGTTCCGCAAGAGCCCGCACGGGCACCCCCCGCCCATTGATTCGGGCGGTCGAACGGCCGGCGCCGCGAACTTCCCGCGACAGGATCAAAGACTCGTCCGTCTCCACGCCGTACGAATCCATCACCCTGGCGGCCTCATCCGACGTCGTGTCGAACACGGCCTCCACAAAGGCTCGCGACGTGCCGGCCCTGACGTCGGCGGGATGTGCCCGGCGCCCCAGCACCAGCGCCAGCGCGTCGATCAGGATCGACTTGCCGGCGCCCGTTTCCCCCGTCAGCACATTCATCCCGGGCTCCAGCGAAACGTCCACGGCATCGATCAGCGCAAAGTCGCGGACGCTGACGTGCCTGAGCACGCGCGCCTAACCCGACCCGTGAATCGGGCGCGGCATCTCCCGCGGCACGCGCCAGCGCATCTTCTCGGCCAGCGTGGCGTAGAAGTAGTCGCTCTCGCGAAACCTCGCGAAGCGCGCCAGGTGTTCGGACGCCTTGCAGACCACACGGTCGCCCGATGTCAGCAACTGATCCGTTTGCCCGTCGATCGAAAGCGTCGCTTCGTGCGTGGTGGACGTGGTCAGCTCAACCCGCTCGTCATGACCGACCACGATTGAGTTCGCGGGCGTGAGAAACGGAACCAGCGGCGTCATCACCAGGTCGCGAACTTCCGGATGCAACACCGGTCCGCCGGCTGCCTGCACGTATCCCGTCGTTCCCGTCGGAGTAGCCACGATCACGCCGTCGGCGGTGTACGTCGTCAGCACGACGCCGTTGATGCGCACTTCTACCTCAACGACACGCGCCATCCGCCCGCGGCCCACCACCACGTCACCTGCGGCCAGTCCTGAGGCCACCACGCCGCGTGCGTTGTGGTGCGTCCAGTCGATGAGTACGCGCTCTTCGATCCAGTAACCACCGTCAAGGACTTCGTCCAGGCGTGAGTCAAACTCATCCGGCGTGAATTCGGTCAGAAATCCAAGTCGTCCGTAGTTGACGCCGATGCAGGTCGCCATGTGAGGCGCCGCCGCGCGCGCGGCCCGCAGCAGGGTGCCGTCGCCCCCAAAGGTGACGACCAGATTGGCGCCCGCCAGATCTTCTGGCTGCTCGGTGATTTCCCACGACGACACGCACCAGGCATCCAGACCGCGAGTTGTGAGTCGTTGCTGGGTGCGTTGCGCGTGCGCCACGGATGCGGCAATGCGCGGCTGAAACAGCAGGGCAACCCGCATCAACCACTCACGTCATCGCCGTCGCATCCATCATAGTCGCTGCCTGTGCCTTACAGACTCGGCCACGGTGGCCGCAGGAGCGCGAACGTCTCCTGATTGCCATCGCCGCCGGACAGCGCACTGGCCGCGGTTGCGGTTACGCACAGACCATTCCCACTGGACCAGACCAGAAAGTCAAAGAGCGCGGCATTGCGGATTGCCGGGTCCTTGACCACGCCGTCCCTCGGTACGCAACGACCCGGCAGCTCGAACTGCGGCTTCAGCAGAACCAGCGCCCACCGAGCGCTCGGCGTCGCCCGCAGCACAGACGGCAGCACATCCCGAAGGCGGATGAACGAGACGTCGATAACGACGACATCGGGCGACGGATCGAGCGGCGGCAAGTCACGAGCATCCATGCGCTCCAGTACGCGGACTCTGGCATCGGTTCGCAGACTCTCAGCCAGCTGCCCGCGACCTACATCAACAGCCGTAACCTGCGCCGCGCCTGCCCGCAGCAGGCAGTCCGTGAACCCGCCCGTCGAGGCGCCCACGTCTACGGCGACCAACCCTTCGACGCTTAGCCCAAAGTGCTTCAGCGCCGCGGCAAGCTTCCGTCCGCCCCGGCTGACGTATTGGACCGGCCGGCCGCGAATCTCCAGTGGCGCATCGTCGGCAACGCGCCGCGCCGGGCGCGTCTCAACGTGTCCGTCCACGTACACCGCGCCGTCCTTCACCAGCTGACGCGCCGCGCTGCGGCTGCGAGCCAGGCCGCGGGCCACCAGGACGTGGTCGAGCCGCAGCCGGCGACCGCCTGGCGTGTCGCCCACGTCAGTCGGTAAGCGTGCCCTTGGTGCTGGGCACCGCGCCGGCGCGCCGCGGATCCAGGCTCGTCGCCTGGTCCAGGGCTCGCGCCAGGGCCTTGAATATGGCTTCGGCCTTGTGGTGGTCGTCGTCGCCGGCCAGCACGCGCACGTGAATGGCCGCGCCCATGTGCCGCGCCAGCGACCCGACAATGTGCGGCAGCAGGCTGGTCTCCAGGTCCCCAATGCGATCCTGCTTGAACTCGCCGTCGAAAGCGGCGTAATCGCGTCCGGCCAGGTCGACCGCCACGTGCGCCAGCGCCTCGTCCATCGGCACCGTGGCATCGCCCATGCGCTGAATGCCCTGCCGGTCGCCCAGCGCGTCGCTGAACGCACGGCCAAGCACGATCGCCACGTCCTCGGCGGTGTGGTGCGCGTCGATATGCAGGTCGCCCACCGCGTTCACCTCGATGTCGAACAGGCCGTGGCGAGCCAGCTGCGCCAGCATGTGATCCAGGAATCCAACACCGGTCGCGCCGCCAAAGTCGCCGTTGCCGTCAATAGCGACCGTGGCGTCCACCTTCGTCTCGGATGTGGTACGCGCAACGCTGGCGCGCCGTTCAGCCATGGGATTCTCGCCTGGGCAGGTACGTCGGCATTGTAGTCAGGCTCCAGCCCGGCGTTCCGCGGCCCGCGCGTGGCCTTCCAACCCCTCGGCCCGAGCCAGCCGCGCCGCCGCGGGCGCCAACGCCGCTGCCCGATCTGCCGACAAACGCACGACCGACACCGTCTTCAGGAACGAACGCACGCCAACCGGCGAGGCAAAGCGGGCCGTTCCGCCCGTGGGCATGATGTGGCTCGGCCCCGCCACGTAGTCGCCCAGCACCTCGGGCGAGGCGCTGCCCAGGAATACCCCGCCGGCGTGCCGCACCAGCGGCAGCAGCGCCTCCGGATCCTCCACCAGCAGGCACAGGTGCTCCGGCCCGTACGCGTTGGATAGTTCAACTGCCTGGGCCAGATCGTCCACGACCCCAACCCCGCCGCGCCGCTCGAAGCTGTCCCAGGCCACTGCCGCCCGGGGCAGCGTGGCGAGTTGTATTTCCACCTCGTGCGCCACCTCGGCCGCAACGCGTGGGTTAGTCGTCAGAGCAATTGGACTGGCCGGCCCTCCGTGCTCCGCCTGCGCAATCAGGTCGGCGGCCACCTCGGCGGCGTCCGCCGCAGCATCGGCAATCACCAGCGTCTCGGTCGGACCCGGCAACAGGTCAACGCCCACCACCCCATACAGCGCCCGCGTCGCCAACATCACCCACGCATTGCCTGGAGCCACGATCACATCGCAACGCGGCACGCTCGCCGTACCCAGCGCCAGGGCCGCGACTGCTTGGGCGCCGCCTAGTCCGAAAACCCGGTCCACGCCGGCCGCCTCCGCCGCCGCCGCCAGCGCCGGGGCAATGCCCTCCGCCCGCACCGGCGTCGTGACCACGGTCTCGCCCACCCCCGCCACGCGGGCGGGCACGGCGGCCATCAGCAGGCTTGAAACCAGCGGTGCCGCCTGTCCCGGCACGTGCAGACCCGCGCGGTCCACCGGAATCCACTGCTGGCCGACCCCCAACCCTGGAAGGTCGAACCCGGCTGGCAGCTCGCGCTCGTGGTAGTCGCGAATCCGCTCCGCCGCCAGCTCGATGTCCGCACGCAGCTCCGGATCGATCCGGCGGCTCGCGTCGGCAAGCTCCGCTGGCCCGATCTCGAAGGTCGTCCCGACGTGGTCGCCCAGCGCCGCGGCAATCCGCCGCACGGCGTCATCGCCCTCGTCCCGAACCTCGCGAATGACGCGCTCCACGAACGCCGTCGGCGTGAGCGTCTCGCCGAACACGCTCGACGCCGCCGCCACCGCCGACTCGTCGATTGTCACCAGTTCGGGCGACCGCGCCAGCAGCGTCCGCCGCACCTGCTCGGCCCCATGCACGATCCGCACGCCGGGCCCGCTCGATTGGACCGCTGAGCCGGACATCGACAGGGTCTACGCCTGCCGACGCGGCGTGCGTCGGTCGCGGCTGTCGATGATGATCGTCACCGGCCCGTCGTTCACCAGCGCCACCTCCATCTCGGCCTGGAACACGCCGCTGCGAACCGGTACGCCGCGAGCCGTCAGTGCATCGCCCAGGTCATCGATCAGCTTGGCGGCCCGCTCCGGCGCCTCCGCGCCGATAAAGCTCGGACGCCGCCCTTTCCGTGTGTCGGCGATCAATGTGAACTGCGACACCAGCAATACCTCGCCGCCGGTGTCCAGCACCGACCGGTTCATCCGCCCCGCATCGTCGGCCAGCACGCGCAGGTTCGCGACTTTATCGGCCAGATAGGTCACGTCCGCGTCCTCGTCGCCGCGAGCTACCCCCGCCAACACCACGAGTCCGGGACCGATCGAGGCGTGTTCGCGACCGCCAATCTCAACCGAAGCTTTCGTGACGCGCTGGACGACCGCTCGCATATCCGAACCTCCAGATTGCGACCGGAGGACCGGCTACTTGGAACTGTCGCCGGAGCCTGAGGCCTTGTCAGACCCGCCCGCCGACGCCCCGGCCTTGGCCCCGCCGTCGGTCGCGCTCCCGTTGCTCTTGGCCCCGTCGGTCTTCACCGGCTTGGAGTCCGACTTCTCCGGCGGCTTCCCGTCGTCCTTGAACTTCTTCCGCTCAGACGCCGATCGGCTATCCGTCGCGTACCAGCCGCTGCCCTTGAAAATGATGCCGGCTGGGTGAAACACCTTCTTCAGCTTGCCGCCGCACGCCGCGCAACTCGTCAGCGGAGCGTCGCTGAAGCTCTGAAAAACCTCAACCCGATTGCCACAGTCCGAACACTCGTATTCGTAAGTCGGCACGAGTCGACTTCTCCCGGCGATAAGGGATCGGCGCAACTGAATCGCTGGGCGCCAGACTTGAGTATACGGAGACGTACGCCGCCCTAGTGGCTCACCCTGCGTTCCAACAACCCGTCCGCCGCGTAGCCAAATCAATCACCGTAGTCCTCGCCTGCCCCGACCACGCGTCCGATGCCATCCATGGCCCTCCGGCCTTCAGTCAATCGGTCGTGATGCCCAACTTTGTCAGGACGCTCTTGGCACCGTAGGTTCTTGTGTACCTAGGGCACGAGCGCGCTGAGAGGGGTGGCCATGGATCTCGGCAGCCCGGCGGAACACGAGAAGTACGTTGACCAGGCGGCGATGGACGCCATTCGGCGCGAGATGGCCGCGTACGACGAAATGCGGGCGCAGCTCGAGACAGAGCATCTGGGCAAGTGGGTGATCGTGCGCAACCGCGAGCTGGTGGACATCTACGAGACCTTTGAGGCCGCAGCCGAGGCCGCGATCGCCAGGTTTGGCCGCGGGCCCTATCACATTCGAGAGGTGGGGGATGAGCGCGTTCGCCAGTTGCCGCCCGCGCTGGCGTTCGGGTTGCTCTAGTGGCGTCTGTTGAGTGCGGTGTCTCCGGGTCCCCGGCGGGCCTCTGGCGGCAAGGTCCAATCATTCGCGTCGCGATCAGCCGCCCCGGGGACACGGAACGCTCCCATTCCTCGCTGGCCCTGATTGACACGGGCGCTCGCGAAAGCGCGATCGACGTCAAGCTCGCGTTCGACGCGGGACTTCAAATCGTGGATATACGTTCCTACGGATCGGCGGCTGGCGCGTACGAGACGCCGGAGTACTTGGCGAACTTGACGGTGCCCGCCTTGAATCTGGGCAAGCATGGACGGTTCGGTGGTACGCGGCTATCGGATTTGGGCTACGACTTTGGCGTCTTGCTCGGGCGTGACTTTCTCCTGAGCGCCCAGATGGTCTATGACGGACGGACCGGATCCGTGGTCGTGTCTGACGATACTCCGACGTACCCGCCGACATAACGCCCGCCCGGTGGCCCAGGCTGCGCGCAGCCTGGGACCTCCGATCGCCGGTCATACGCCCCAGCCGTCCAACCACCAGCCGCACCCCTAACACCCACCGC
>DAOUIX010000059.1:0-5661 GCA_034423235.1 Chloroflexota bacterium
GCTGGGCGCCGCCGGCGGCCCCGCCTTCACCGCCACCCTGGACGGCAACGGGCACGCCATCGCCCACCTCGTCATCGCCCGCCCCGCCACCGCCGAGGTCGGCCTGCTGGGCCAACTGGGGCGCGGCGGCGTCCTCCGGAACCTGGAGCTGCGGGCCGTGGACGTGACCGGCGGGAACGAGACCGGCGGCCTGGCGGGCGAGAGCATCCGCGGCGCCGCCTCCGCCACCAGCTTCGTGCTCTTCGCCGACCAGGTGGACGGCGACGCGTCCCACCAGGTCTTCCTCGGCGGCGCCGCCCGCGCGCACACCTTCACCGGCCTGGCGGCCGGGACCTACCAGGTCACCGTGGTCGCCCAACAAACCATCGGCGACCACTACCAGGACCTCCACGCCACCTCCGCCCAGGTGGAGGTGGCGTCAGCCTCCTAGGGCACCGCCGGCGCGCGACGGGCGGGCGCCGCGATGCCGAGATGCGGGCTGGGCTGCCTATACTGGCGGCCGTGAGGGATGGGGACGGCTGAGGGGGAGGGGCCGCTTATGCCGCTTGAAGTGTGGATTATCTTCACGGCCCTGGTGGTGGCGGCCGTGTTGCTGCTGCCGCGGATTCTGCCGCCGACCGGACCCATCTGCACGCGCTGCGAGGGAACCGGCGCGGTGAATGAGCGCTGGCCGGATCCATCCAAGCCCGGCGGCTGGCACGAGCTGAGTGGGAAGTGCCCGAAGTGCGACGGTAAGGGGCGGCTGCGTCGCTGAGGCGCTGACGCCGGGCCGCGTTTGGGCTTCGGCGCACATGCCATTGGCAACGTCCAGCCACTGAGGTGCGCCACCTGAACGTCCTTGGCGGCCGCGAGATTCCGCCGTTTGCCTGGCTGGCGGCTGCTGCGGTGGGCTTTGGCCTGGCGTTTTCGATGTTCATCACCGTCTCCACCAATTTCATGGTGGAGGAGTTGGGCATTCGGCCCAGTGAACTGGGCCTGCTGGAGACGATCCGCGAAGTGCCCGGCTTGCTGACGATTGTGATGGGCGCGGCGCTCATGACGATTGCGGAGCCGGTGGTGGGCGCGGTGGCGCTGCTGTTGCTCTGCATTGGTTATGTCAACTTCTTTCACGTGGAGACGATCGAGGTGCTGATCATCTTCTCGCTGACGCAGAGCATCGGGTTTCACTTGTGGTGGCCGGTGGCGAACACGATTGCGCTGCGGCTGAGCACGGTGGAGACGCAGGGGCGGCGGCTGGGGCAACTGCGCTCGCTGATGGCGGGGGCGAACCTGGTTGGCATCCTGGTCGTTCTGCTGGCCGTGACGGTGCTGGCGACCGGAATCCGCCCGCTGTTTCTGCTGGCCGGCGGCGTAGCGGCGCTGGCGGCGCTGGCGGTGTGGCAGTTGCGCACAATGGGGCGAATCGGGCAGCCGCCGCGCGTGGTACTGCGGCGGCAGTACTGGTTGTACTACGCGCTGACGTTCCTGGACGGCGGCCGCCGGCACATTTTCATGACGTTCGCGATTTTTCTGCTGGTGGACAGTTACGGGGTGTCGGTGCGGACGATCACCATCCTGGCGTTGATCAACAGCATGGTGTCGATCGGCGGCGCCTATGTGTTTGGCCGGTTGATCGACCGGGTGGGCGAGCGGCCGATCCTGGTCATTGCGTTTGGCGCATTGGCGGCGATTTTTGTGGGATACGCCGTGGTGCCGTGGCTGGGCGTGCTGTTTGTGCTGTACATCCTGGACCACCTGTTCTTCAGCGCGGAGGTCGGCATTACGACCTACCTGCGGCGAATCCTGGTAACCCCGGACGACCTTCGTCCCAGCCTGGTGGCGGGGCAGACGATGAATCACGTGGCGGCGGTGGCGCTTCCGGTCACCGGCGGAATCCTGTGGGAGGCGTTCGGGCACCAGGTGCCGTTCATTGGCGGCGCGGGACTGGCGGTGATGGCGCTGATGCTGAGCATGCTGGTGCGACGCAAGGGGGATGTGCCGGTTCCCGCACCGGCAGCGGCCGCGACGGGCTCGTAGGCGCGCAGGACGCGGAGGCTAGGGAGCCGGACGCTTAGCGCCGCGTGGCCCAGTCGATGACTTCGGGAGTGAGCAGAAACTCGACGTCGGCGGTGGTTCGCAGGGTCTGGAGCCAGTTGTCGTAGGTGACCTGCCGGCGCCGTTCGGCGGTGTCGGGGTCCAGATTGCGCGAGGGGGAGAATTCGTGGACAAGGATCACGTGCCAGCCGAGCGACGTGGACACCGGCTTGCTGCGGTTGCCCGGTCGAAGGGCAAAGGCGGCTTCGTCCCAGGCTTCGGGCATCAGGCCGCGCGGCAACCAGCCAAGGTCGCCGCCGCTGGCGGCGCTTTCCGTGTCGGTGGAGGCTTGTTCGGCCACGAGATCGAACGGCTGGAAGGCGTCCAGCCGGGCGACAACCGTGTCGGCGTCGGCCTCGGTGGACACAACGATCTGGGCGGCGCGAATCTGGGCGGGCACGGGGTCCAGCCTGGCCACCAAGTGGTCGGCGACGGCGTCGGCCAGGGCGCGGTCGGCGATGAAGCTGCGGATCGTGCTTTCGGCGAGTTGGGTCTGGTCGCGGACTTCGGCGAAGGTCTCCTGGAAGTCAAAATCTTCAGCGGGGTCGCCCGGGCCGCGGACGAACGCGTCCAGGGCGGCGTCGATAGCGGCGTCGTCAATCGAGACGCCCAGGGCGGCGGCTTCGGCGCGCATGAGCTCAACATTGGTTAGCTCGGTGACGGCGCTGATGGTGAGCGTGGAGAGCTGCGCCTGGGGATGACTGGGATCGCGAGGGTCGCTGGACGTTGGCGCGTCGGCGAGCTCGCGACTGAGCTCGAACCGGCGGAGGGCCAGAAATTCAGCGTAACGGGAGGCTGGAATCGGCTGGCCGTTGACCGAGGAGACCGGCTCGGCGGGCCGCACGACCAGTTCGCCGTAGAGCGCCACGCCGATGAGGACACTTACAGCCGAGAGTATGAGGGTAGCGGAAACGGCCACTATCTTGGCCGCAGCGGCGGTGCGCTGGGCGCGAGTCAGCTCGCTCCAGTCGCGGACCGCGTTGGGGACATCGCGCCAGCGGACGTGGGCCTGGACGGGCTTGCGGGCGGCGCGCCGCCGGTCGCGTTGGGCGCGACGGCGTTGGGCCTTGGTGCGCGGGGGCATCCGCGCGGCGGCCTGAGGCTAGCCGCGGAGGCGGCGCCGCACGATGTAGGGCAGAAGCCCCAGGTAGCGGGCGCGCTTGATGGCGATGGCGAGCTTGCGCTGGTTCTTGGCGGTGATTCCGGTCTTGCGGCGGGACTCAATGCGGCCGCTGTCCGCGATGAATCGCCGCAGGAGTTGGGAGTTCTTGTAGTCGATAGGTTCGCCGGTCTGCTTGAAGTAGTCGCCGCGACGCCGGAAGCCGCGTCCGCGCCCACGGCCTCGGCCTCGTCCGCCGCCGCCGCCGCGGGGGCCGCCGCCACCACGTGGACCTCCGCCGCCCCGGGGGCCTCCGCCGCGCGGGCCGTCACCCGACGTTCCGGTGCGGGGTTCCTGGGTGGTCGTTTCCTGGGTTGGCTGGCCGTCCTGGGTCATCGAAGTTGTTCCTGTGTCACACGCCGTCAGAACGGCAGGTCGTCGGGGCTGATTTCGTCGTCCTGGGCCGCCGAGCGTGCGGCGCCTTGTCCACCAGCATAGCCGCCATGCTGGCCGCCGCGCTGGCCATCGTAGTCGTCGCGCTGGCCGCCGTCGTCGCGTCCGCCCAGCAGGATCATTTCCTGGGCGACGACTTCGGTGGTCGTCCGCTCGTTGCCTTCACGGTCTTGCCATGTGCGCGTGGCCAGGCGGCCATCCACGTAGACTTGGCGGCCGCGGCGGAGGTACTCGTTGGCAATCTCGGCCAGGCGAGTCCAGGCCACCACACGGAACCACTCGGTTTCTTCGCGCATTTCGCCATCACGCGATTGCCAACTGCGGTTGACGGCGACTGTGAAGTTGGTGACCGGGGTGCCACCCTGGGTGAAGCGCATCTCGGGGTCGCGCCCCAGGTTGCCGATGATCTGCACGCGATTGAGTCCTCGCGAGCGACCGCGGCGCTGGCCGCTTTGGTCGGTCACCGATGAAGCTCGGCCAGTTGCTTGGCCTCGTAGGCGGCCACGTCGGGATCTTCGGCGACGATGAGGAAGCGGGTGACGTCTTCGACGAGACGCAGGGAGCTTTCGAGTTCGCCGATGTTGGCGGGGTCGATGGTGAATTTGAGGAGGACGTAGTGTCCTTCACGCTGTTTCTTGATGGGGTAGGCGAACTTGCGGCGGCCCCAGGTGTTGGCGGTATCGACTTCGCCGCCGTGCACGCTGATGCGTTCGGTTACGGCGTCGATGTGGGCGGCGGTGAGTTCGGGGACTTGCTCGACCCCGTAGATCACCACAAGCTCGTAGGTGCGCACGGGCGGACTGTTCTCGGGGGTGGTTTGCGTCGCGCGACGGCAAGCCCGGCGCGACGGGCTGTGAAGCTGGAGTCTAGCATAGGGAGAGGCTTCGACGGCCCTTTGGGAGACGGTGAATGAGCAAGCTGGCAGTTGCCGCGGCATTGGTGGCGGCGTGGTTTGCGTTTCGCGGCCGCCCGGAACCGTATGACATTACGGATCACCTGGCGGATGGGCATCGGACGCCGCTGCGCGAAGGCCGGCTGTATAGCCGCGCGTTCGGCTCGGGGCCCGACCTAGTGTTGTTGCCTGGATTCGCCGGCAACACGCAAACCTGGGAATTCGTCACGCCGGCGCTGGCACGCGAGTACCGCGTGCATTGGCTGGATCCACTGGGGCACGGTCTCTCGGACAAGCCGGCGAACGCACGGTACGACGGGGCCGCGCACGCGGAGCGGCTGGTGGAGTGGCTGGACGCGCAACGGCTTTCACAGGTTGTGCTGATTGCAAGCTCGGCTGGCGCCCAAGCGGCGGTGAAGCTGGCGGCCGATCGTCCCGAGCGGGTGCTGGGCCTCTTGCTGGTCGATCCGTTCCTGGTGGCGGGTCGATACATTCGCTGGTCGATCAAGCTGGGGACGCTGATTCCGGCGCAGTCGGCGGCGATGGGGCGGCTGCTTTACCGGCAGCGGTGGTACGTCCGCATCGGCCAGATGCTGGGGCGGTACGACTCGTGGGACGTAACCGAGGCGGACGTGGACCGGCAGTATTTACCGTACGGAAGTCCCGGGTTTTTCGAGGCGCTGCCGGCGATGTTGCGCGAGGTGGATCCGGCGAAATATGCCGGGGCGATTGCGGCGACGCGGTGCCCGGTGCTGCTGGTATGGGGCGAGGCGGATCGGACGGCGGCCTCGTCGCAGGCGGAGGCGCTGGCCGGGCAGTTTGCCGACGCGGAAATCCGCATCGTCGAGCGGGCCGGGCACCTGGTGCAGGAGGAGCGGCCGGAGGAGTTGCTGGCGCTGGCGGGGCCGTTCCTGAAGCGGGTGACGCGTTCGGCGGCGGCCGCGTGAGCGAACTGGCGGCGGTGGCGGGACAGATCCATGCCTGTCGCCGCTGTCCGCGGCTGGTGGCCTGGCGGGAAGAGGCGGCGCGGACGAAGCGGGCGGCGTTCAGAGACCAGACGTACTGGGGTCGACCGGTGGCCGGGTTTGGCGATCCAAAGGCTCGGGTGCTGCTGGTGGGGCTGGCGCCGGCGGCGCATGGGGGG
>DAOUIX010000060.1:0-33161 GCA_034423235.1 Chloroflexota bacterium
CCCTCAGCATTGCAGTGAGAGATCCGGGAATCTCCAGCAGGGGCAGCAGGAAGTTCACGCAGGCGATTTGCGAACTCGCCATGTTGCGCGTCGGCCGCTTTCCGTGCGAGTTGTCGCCGCTTGCCGAAGCCTGCCACCAGCCCAGCCCGCGACTCTCGAAATAACGGCGAGCCTCGTTCTCACCGCGCAGGGCTGGGTAGAGGTTCTCATCCTCGCAAGCCAGCGCGAGCAGGTAGCCGTACCGTTGGCCCTTGGGATCACTGGGAGTTCGGGCCTCCCCGCTGATCGTTGGTGAAGCGTCTCGAAACTCTGCCTGCCGCTGCCGCTCCTGCCTGCCAAAGCTGGACACGCGGAAGGTCACCCTAAGTCCGCTCCGGATACCCCCGCCGCCGCAAAGGCTTCCGCGGTTCGACCTCCGGATTCACCGTATCCCGGGGCCAGTAGCCCTGGGCGATCCAGGCCATTTGTTCGGCGGAGCCCTGGCCGACGCGGTGGACGCTGACGGAGGTTGAGCCGCCGATGTGAGGGGTCCAGATGACGTTGGGCAGGTTAATCAGGGGCGTGTTGGGGGTGGGCGGTTCGGACTCGAACACGTCCACGCCGGCGGCCGCAATGGCGCCGGACTCCAGCGCCGACACCAACGCCGCTTCGTCGACAATAGGGCCGCGCGAGACGTTGATCAGCGCGGACGTCGATTTCATGCGCGCCAGCAGGTCGGCGTCGACGAAGTGGTGGGTGCGAGGCGTGTAGGGCAGGTGGACCGAGACGATATCGCCCTGTTCAAAGGCCTCGTGCAGCCCCACCAGCTCAACGCCCAGCCCCTGCGCCTCCCAGGGCGAGACCGTCGGCGCATAGGCGATGCACCGCGTGCCGAAGGCCTGCGCCCGCACCGCCACCGCCCGGCCGATCCGACCCAGCCCAATCAGCGCCAGCGTGCTCGCGCGCATATCGCCGATATGATTGATCCGGCGTTCCCATTCGGCGATGTTGCGATGGCCGGCCTCCCACTCGTTCTGGATCTGAGGAATGCGACGCACCGCGCCCAATATCAAATACAGCGCGGTGTCGGCCGTTTGCTCGGTGGCGAAGGTTGGGATGTTCCCGACCACCACGCCGGCCGCCGTCGCGGCCTCGATGTCCACGTGGTCCACCCCCACCGTCGGCGCGATCACGCCCAGCAGGTCCGGCAACTCGTCGAACGTGTGCAGGCGGTAATGCCCGTGCGAGTAGATCACGCCCTGGTACCCAGCCAGGCGATCCACCGCTTCCTCGTCGCTGGTCGGCGCCGGCACCACGTCCAGCGTCGCGCCAATCGCATCCAGCGGCTGGCGATGCTCCACCACCCGCTCGTGGCGCAAGCCGTCAGTCAGGGCAACGCGAAACGAATCGTCGGACATTGAAGGGCGGCCCCGCGCATTAAGGTCGCCGAACCGTAACGCATCCGCCGACCCGTATGCGCTGCGGCTCTTAGTCCGACGAGCCGCCCGCCTCATTCCAGAGATAGCGTCCACTGGCCAGGGCCAGGACCACGAACAGCGCGTTCACCAGCGGGAAGTAGATCAGGTGCGCCGTCACCGCGTCGCCGGTTTCGCTGGACGGATTCAGCGTCCAATACCACTCCCACAGCATCAGCATCACCAGGACGATGGCCCCGTAGAAGGCGAAGCTGCCCCGCAGGTACTCCACGGCGGTCACGTCCGCGCGTTCCGGGTCGCGCCGCCGACGGAAGCCAATCACGAGAATCACCATCGCCGCGGCGACCATGAACCAGTTCAGGATCCGCCAGACCGGGTAGTCGGTTGTCCCGTCGTTGTAGACCGGCGTCAGGATGAAGCTCACGGCCACGGCAAGACCGATAGCCACCAGGTAAAACGCCAGTAGCCGCTTCGCTACCGCCATGAGTGCCGGATCCTCGCCAGATGAAATCTCAGCCGACGCCGCCACCACGCCGCCCGCCGGATCACCGCCCGGGGCCAGTCTATGCTCTCGCTCGACCCGCAACCCGCGCCGCCCAGGGTATTCGCCGTGGGAGACGCACACGGGCACGATATCGGCGAGTGGCCTGGACACGTCGCTGGCCATCTTTGGCGTGCGCGGCGGTCGCTGCCTTCAATTGCCGTGCGAGGTGGAAGAGCACTCAGAGTGCCCAGACTCAGCATTCCCTGCGATGCCAATCGGACGCTTGAGACACGGCGCTCCTGTTAGACCCAATGGTTGAGCGCGACGGCCACGCGCTCTTCGCGCTGCTGACGGATCCAGAGATCCACGTCTTTACGGGAGGCCGTCCACCTGCAAGCGCCGACGACGTGAGGGAAAGAATCCGTCGCCGCGAATCCCGCCGCTCGCCCGCCGGCGACGAACTGTGGCTCAACTGGACGTTGCGGCTTAGGCAAACCCAGTCAGTCGTGGGCTACCTGCAGGCAGGCGTAACGCAGGGTAAAGCCGATCTGGCCTGGGTCGTCGGTGTTCCATTCCAGCGCCGGGGCTACGCCTCTGAGGCAAGTCGAAGGGTCCTGCGATGGCTTCGCGACGACCTTGGTGTGCATGAAGTCCGTGCCAATATTCACCTGGACCACGTCGCCTCGCACCGGGTGGCTCGAACTATCGGACTCTGCAAGAGCGGAGAGCGCACCGACGAAGGAGAGGAAATCTGGCGGGCCAGCCTTCGGTGACTCCCGCTGACGACGAGAGTCCAGCTGCGAGCCCCCCACCGCTCGTCCTCGTCGACGGTCTGAACCTCCTCTGGCGCGCCGCCTACGGATTCCCCGCTCGAATCCGCGATAGCGAGGGCGAGGATGTCACGCCGGCCTTCGGCTTCTTCGCCCTCCTACGCAAGGCCATCCACGGTTTATCGCCCTGCGAGGCGGTGGTGGTCTTCGATGGGGAAGGCTCAACGGATGCGCGGGTGGAAATGGCGCCCGAGTACAAGGCCAACCGCGCCGGCGCCGACTACTCGCACCTGGCCTGGCTCCCCACCATCTACACGGGCCTGCGGACCATCGGCCTTGAGTTCGACGAGACCACCGACGCCGAGGCGGACGATGTGATCGCCCAGCTTGTCCGCGGAGCTTCGGCAACCCGCGCCAGCGTCATCGTGTCTGCGGACCGAGACTTCTATCAGCTGATCAGCGACCACGTGGTCATCGCCAACACCATGCGCAAGAGCGGCCAGCAAATCGTGGATTCCGCCGAAGTCCGCACGCGCTTCGGAGTCGAACCCTGGCAATGGTGCGACTACATGGCCCTCGTCGGCGATACCTCGGACAACATCCCGGGCGTACGCGGCATCGGGCCCAAGCGCGCCGCGGCCGCCCTGGCCGGCGGACACTCGCTGGAAGGCCTCAACCAGGTCGTCACCCAAGCGTGGTGGGGACGCTACTTCAACGGCGTACTACCCGAAGCGTTGAAGGCTCGCGACCTGATCCGCCTGGCCCCCGACGTCCAGACGTCAATCCGGATCACCGGTCGCCCGTCCCGGCCCCTGCCCCTCGCCGCCGAGCTGCTCAGGACGCTCGGCGTCTGGTAACCAGCGCCGGCAGTTCGGTGAGCCGCTCGATCGTCGGGACGTCCGAGGTCCCGGCATCCTCGCCGCGTCGGTTCAGCCACACGCCCGTCAGCCCCGCGTCGCGCGCCCCACGCGCGTCCGTGTCCAGCCGATCGCCCACGTGAACGCAGGCCGACGGCGACGCGCCCACGGCCTGGCAGGCAGTCTCGAAGATCTCCGGATCAGGTTTCGCGACACCGATGTCCTCGGAGATCATCACGGCCGCGAAGCGATCCAGGACCCCGACCGCCGCCAGCTTCTGCCGCTGCTGCGCCGACGTGCCGTTGCTGATGACTCCGAGCCGGAAACTATCCAGAGCGTCCAGGGTTTCGACGGCATCGGGAAAGAGCCGCCAGGCCCCGTAGTAGAACTCACGGTAGACCGCATGGATGGCGTCGACTTCGGCGTCGGGCATCCGATCCGGCGTCAGTTCGAACAGATCGCGAATCCGTGCGCGGCGCTGCCCGATGAACGAGCTCTCGCCGCGCAGGTATCGCTCGAAGTGGTGGTCCAGCAATGTGATCCAGCGCTGCATCAGCCGTTCATCACACCCGCCCAGTCGATCCCTGTACCGCTCAAAGATGCCGAGCGCCCCCGCTCGAGTCGCCGCGGCGTCATCCACTAGCGTGTCGTCGATGTCAAAGAACACGGCCTTTACCGGTGACTCTGGCATCTCACTCAGTCCGCAGCTGCCCTGATGCGCGCGGGCTCGTTGATTGCACATCCAGGTACCACAGCAGCTGAACCTCATCCGGGTACTCGGCATACACGCCCCGCCGCACGCCGCCCAACGCAAACCCGTTATTGACGTAGAAGCGACAGGCGGCGGGGTTCGTGTTCTGCGATTCGACCTTTAGAAACGTATAGCCTGACGCGCGCGCAAACTGAATCGCGCGATTGAGCAGGCGCGTCCCAACGCCACGGCGGCGAACGCTGGGATGCACCCGGATATCCCACAGCACCGCCAGGTCCTCGCGTCCCTCCAGCATGTGAACGCCCGGCGTCTTGTGGGCCACCACGGCGCCCCCGACTCGCTGCCCATCAATGAATGCGGCGAAGAATCCCCAGTGCGAGATATCGCCAAGGCTGTGCCAGCCCGCCACAGGCTCATCGTCGTCAAAGTCCTTGGTAAGCGGCTGATCGAGCGGCGCGTCGACCATGCGCACGCCGCCAAGCCCGTTCGCTCTCCACTCGACCTCAAGGACCGTCGAGGTCGAGAACGCAATGGGAATGGAGGCGTAGTCGAACAAGGCCGCGAGCGACTCCTTCCGAACGTCCACTCGCATTGGGCGCTTGACCCTCCCCTGACCCGCCTAACGCACTTCGTCGTGGGTGGCGAATTCGGCCGGCATGGTGATCTCCAGAACCTGCCAGTCATCGGAGTATTCCAGCACCTCATGTCTGACCCCCGGCGCCTGGTACCACGCGTCGCCGGCTTCCACGCGAACTTCGCCGATGTCCTCGAAGTCGAGCTGTGCCCAGCCGCTAATCAGGTACACCATCTGGAAGTCCAGCGCATGCGAGTGATAGCCCATGGGGCCGTCGCAGGGTTGCTCGGCGCGAATAATGTGCGCCAGGACCTTGCCCTTGGTCGCCTCCTTGATCCCCAGGTCGCGGTAGGCAAAGTAGGGACGCAGATCCCGTCCCCACTGGGCGTCCTTGGCGTGCGCCGCAAATGACTTCGTCGTCTCGTCGGACATGGTGCAACCCCTTGCGTACCCCGGCGGCTCTCCACATACCTTGCCATCGCGCGGGATGCAGGTGTGGAACGATGCTCGCGACGTGCTTGAGCCGAACGTGAGCAGCCTGCGCATCTGCCTGATTGGCGACACCCATGGCTTCGTGCCCGGCCTGGAGGCCGCGCTGGCGGCGTGCCGGCGTCATGCGCCCGATCTGATCGTGCACTGCGGCGACTTCCTGACCTCGCCGTTTTCGCCGGATCCGCCGCGCGAGACGATTGACCTGCTGCGTGCGGAGGGCGTCAGGGTCATCTATGGAAACAACGAGGCGTACTTCCGCGACTGGGGGACACCGCGCTGGCAAGCGACTGTCGACGAACGCAGGCGGCGTCCCGACTCGCCCGATTACTTCCTCTCGCTCATCGAACAGGGGCAAGCTGAACTCAGTCCTGCGGACCTTGTGTGGCTTCGAGCCTTGCCTGCGGAGCTATCGCTAGACGGCGCGCGCCAGGGCGACGTCTACGTCTGCCACGGCATGCCCGGCAACCCCTTCGCCACCATCTGGGACACTGACCCCGCCTTCACGCCTGAGTTCACTGCCGAGGAGATCGACGCCGCGCTGTCCCGACCGGCCGTCGCCTCGGCCGACCTGATCCTGTGCGGCCACACCCCGGGTCCCTCGTTGCTCCGAATCACACTGCCCAACCGCAGAGCGGCGTTGGTCGTGCGTAGCTCCGGCCACCTGCCCGGCTCCGGCCCCGGCCCCTGGTACCAGGGCATCTGCGCGCTCACCGACCGCGGTGGCTCACTCTCCGGCTTCGCCCGCTGGAGTATCGAGTTCGAGTGGGCGCCCTTCGAGCCGCGCGACCCGAGTTGGTCGGACACGGCAGGGATCTCAGCGGTCTAATGCCCGCATACGACCCCATCGCCGACTGGTACGCCGCCCAGTCCCGCACAGGTTCGCTGCGCCGGTTCCACGACAACCTTGCACGCCGCCTCCTCGGGATGGCGGGCGACGTTTCCGGCAGGCGAGTCCTCGACGCGGGCTGCGGGGAGGGCCATGTGGCGCGGCTGTTTGCTCGACATGGCGCCAGGGTCGTGGCCGTGGATATCTCACCGCGGCTTCTGGAGCACGCACGGGCGCTCGAGGAAAAGGATCCGCACGGGATCGAGTTCGTGGAAGCGGATCTGGCCCAGGGACTGCCTTCGCACAGAGGCGCATTTGAGCTGGCCACGGCGAACATGATGCTCGACGACTGCCAGGACCTGGCGGGGGTCCTTCGCGGGATCGCCGACGCCCTCAAGCCCAACGGCCGCCTGCTGCTGTCGATGAACAACCCCTACGCCCTCGTCACCCGCGGCAAGGTCCACGACTACTTCGCGTCGGGACCGCTCACCCAGACGTTCGGCACGGATCGAGCCGAATACGAAGTTCCGTTCTACTACCGGACATTCGAGGAGTGGGTAGCGGCGGTTCGGCAAGCGGGGTTCTTGATTCGCGGCCTGATTGACGTCCCGTCCGACCCATCCGACCCGCATCTGCCGGACGACCTAGTGCCCAAGATCATGCTGATCGAACTGTTGCGGCGCCCGGCATAGGAGATGCACTGCGGTCAGGCTCGGCTGCGTCCGCCAACTCCTACCTCGCGGCCGACGTGATTGGCTTTGGCCTCGGCGCGATTCGGGGACGCTCCTGCAACTAGCCCGCTGCGGAGTCTGCGCGTCCTGCCACGCCGATGGGACCTCGCCTTGCCGGAACTAGCTCGACCGGCGTGGGAATCAACCACTCCGCTCCAACCTTGGTCGCTCCCTGGATGCGGCCGTCCCCGGCCAGCTGCCGGACTCGTCGCTCCGAGACGCCCAGCTCAAGGGCGGCCTGCCGCACCGTTACGTTGGCCACGTCATCGGCGGAGGTCTCGGAAGCCAGCTCGAACTCGACGGGGTCGGGCTGTTTGAGCGTGCTCATGTCGTGGATCAGGAAGCCGATCACCTCGCCATCGTCATCCAGCCGCTTGAGAATGCGCTCGTCGTCGGTGGGGGTGAAGTAACCCTCCCGAAGACCCCACAACACCTCCAGCATGTCGCCTTCGTCGTCGTACCAGACAGATACGTTTCTGCCGCCCATGCTCATGCTCCCTTGATGCTGCGTGTCAGATAGCCGGTCAGAATGAAGCCATAGGTCCGCTCCCGCTTCACCACCAGGCAGACGTAGCGATGCCTGCCCCGCAGATCCGGGTAGAGCCGGTAGGAAAGCTTGACTGATCGGTTGGATCGCGACGGCCGAACCGCGTCTGGATCGGCGAGAGTCTCGGCAAGCCGATGCATCTGAAAGGCCATCTCTGGATGTCGTCGCAGCGTGTGCCGGAGCCGCTCGTCCGTAAGCCGAACCTCGATTCCACGCTCATCACTGAATCGTCGCAGCCCGAGCTCCGTCGGCGCTTACTATTCCTATAACTATACCAGATGCGGTACAGAACGGAGAGGGGTGCTCGCAGATCTCTCACTGAACCGTTCATGGCGAGCCGGGCCGAAGTCTTTCGGAGAGCTGGCCTTGAGCCTGCCGAGCGGACCCGTTTCGAACCACGCGCTATGGCAGCCAGCCGTCCGCCATCCACTCACTCCTCGCCTCTTGTGTAGCTTTGGTGTATGGCACGCACAAACATTGACATCGACGACCGCGCGTGCGCTGAAGTCATGCGCCGCTATCGGCTCCCCACCAAGCGCGCCGCCGTCAACTTCGCCCTCCGCACTCTGGCCGCTGAACCCCTGTCGGTTGACGAGGCTCGGGCCCTCCGCGGCAGCGGCTGGGAAGGCGACCTCGACGCCATGCGTTCTGCCCGCCCCTCGTGATCCTGATCGACACGACAGCCTGGATCGAGTTTCTGCGCGACACCGGATCCGCGGCCTGCCGCCAGGTCGATGAGCTTCTGGACCACGAAATCGCCATCTGCGACCCCATCCGCATGGAAGTCTTGGCCGGTGCCCGCGACGAGGCCCACCTGCTCAACCTCCGTCGCCTGCTGGCCCGTGCCGTCGTCCTACCGATGCGCCCCACCGACTACGAAGACGCCGCCGCCCTCTTCCGCGGCTGCCGCCGGCAGGGCGCCACCGTCCGCAAGCTGATCGACTGCCTCATCGCCGCCGTCGCCATTCGCAGCGGATCGCCGATCCTCCACCACGACGCTGACTTTCAGACTCTCGCCCGCCACACCACCCTCCAGACCCACACCCCCTAGCTCGTTCGTCCTCTCGCTCTTCACTTCTTGTCCCTCCGTCTTCCTCTCTTCTTACTACTCACTTCTCTTAGCTCACTCCCTCCTCTGGCCGTACCCTAGACGCGCGTTCGCGTGCCGGCGGGGAGAAACGAATGACCACGGACGTAACGGTGCTCGGCGCCGGCAACACCGGCTTCGCGGTGGCGGCCAACCTGACGCTGGCGGGGCACTCGGTCACCCTGGCCGAACTGCCCGACTTCCCCGAGGCCATCGCGCCCGTGCGCGATTCGCGCACCATCGAATTGCTGGGCGTCGCGCGCACCGGCGAAGCCCGCATCGCCGACATCACGGACGACGTTGCGAACGCTGCCGTGGCTTCGGACACGCTCATGGTCATCGTGCCCGCCTACGGCCACGCGCCCTGGGCGCGGGCGCTCGCGCCCCACCTTCGCGCCGACCACACGCTCACCCTGATGCCTGGCACCCTCGGCGCGCTGGAAGTCGCCCGCATCCTGCGCGAAGCCGGCGCGCCGCCCATCCCCGTGGCTGAAACCGATACCGCCCCCTACGTCTGCCGCAAGACTGGTCCCGCCGAAGCCACGATCTGGGGCGTGGTTCCGCACCTGGGATTGGGCGTCGTGCCCGCCACCTCCACCGAGCGCGTGCATGCGGCGCTGGAGCGGTTCTTTCCGGGCATCGTGCCCCTGCCCGACGTATTCGCCTGCGGACTGGGCGCCATGAACCCGGTAGTCCATCCGCCCGGCGTGCTGCTCAACGCCGGACGCATCGAGCGCTCCCGCGGCGAGTTCTACTTCTACGACGAAGGCGTCACCCCAGGCGTCGTGGACGCCATCATGGCGCTGGATCAGGAGCGCCGGGCGGTGGCCGCCGCCCTCGGCCACCAGTTGCCCGACGCCGCCCAAGCATTCCACGCCGCCGGCTTCGGCCCAGCCGCCGACCCGCCCGATCTCTGGGCCACCATCAACGGCAGCCGGATGCTCACCGCCCTCAAGGCCCCTGGCCAGCTTGACACACGCTGGCTCTCCGAAGACGTCCCCTACGGCCTGCGCGCCTGGTCCGGCCTAGGTGCCGCCCTCAACGTCCCTACCCCCGTCATCGACGCCGTCATCACCCTCGGCCTCACCGTCCTTCACGAACCTCTCGACACCAACCGCCGCACCCTGGCTGACCTGGGGCTCGACGGAATGGATCGGGACCGGATGCTGGCCTACGTGCGCGAGGGCTGAAGCCAAGGCGCCGTCGCGAGGATGAGAGAAGTGCAGGCGGACCAGGACGACTCAACGGATCGGGCGTCTCCTCCTCCCCTGATCTCGCAGTCCGACGGCCTCCACAACCCTCCGCCCTGGCTGCGCGACCGGGTCGTTGGCTACGTGGCGAGTGTCGAGGCTCAGCCGAACAATCTCCTTCCCTTCCGCGACAACCCCCAACCCGGCGCCCCCGCCAACATCGAAACCACCGTCTGGGCGCTGGCCGCCCTGCGGCAGGTGGGCGCCCAGGACGTGATCGACGGCGCGCGGTCCCGCGCGCTGGCCGCCCTGCGCGCTGCCCACAACCCCGACCTTGGCATCTACGAACCCAATGAAACCCAGACCGGCGGCGGACCCGGCACCTGGCGCATGCACTTCGACGCCGTCGTTCGCATAGGCTTCGAGCTGCTGGACGAGCATCCGCGGCCCTTCCCGCGCGGCCTCGAACGCCTGTCCGACCTTCCGTGGGCACCCGTCGGTGAGGATGCCTGGCGGCCCTGGCTGGACCATGTCTGGGCCGAAGATCCCCGCGCCGCCGCCAAGGCTGCCTTCCAGTACCTCTGGTTCTACACCCGCTTCGCGGGAACCAACCACGTCAACGACCTCGACGATCACGCCCGTCAAGTCCTGGCCTACCTCGAGTCCCGCCGCGACCCCGCCACCGGCTTCATCGGCATGCGCCCCGACGTGGATCTCGGCTGGGCCATGCGCGGCCACCGCAACCTCGCCCTCAACCTGCTCTGGCCCCTGGGCGTGGACGAGCCGGCCGTCGAACGCATGATCGACGCCACCCTCGCCTGCCGGCGCCCCGACGGCCTGTTCCACGACGGCGGCATGTGCGCCAACATGGACGCCGTCCACCTCCTCGCCGAATACGGCCGCCGCACCGGCCATCGCCGCGCCGAGGCCACCCAATCCACCCGCCGCTGCGTCGCCGCGATGTTCCGCCGCCTCGCCTCATCCGACGGCGGCTTCTACTACGAACTCACCGAACGCCAAGCCACCGACCCCGCCGCCATCCACACCACCAACGGCCTCGCCTTCGCCCTCTTCACCCTCCACTACTGGCAAGCGCTCGACCCCAACGCCCACACCAACCTCGACCACGCACTGACGTCGGACAGAGTGCAATATCTGCGACACTGACGACGATATTGACGTTGACATCGTCGCATGAGATAGTGCCTTTTAACAGGTTTGAATCGATTGACAATGCTAGCGTCACTGTCTCTGTTATTGTCTGCTGATCTGTCGCACTGCAGGGAACCCCGATGCCGGGCTGGCCAATCCACTTCAACGTAAGCGTCCGCACGGCAGATCCCCGGCTGATCCGAGCCGTCGAGCGCTCGCTCGCCCTCGCAGAGACCCTGCGCGGCATCCCGGTCAGCACCGGCGTCCGGGAACGCCTCAACGCGCTGAACCTCGCGCGCGCCGTGTACGGCACGACCGCGCTGGAAGGTACGCGCATTTCCGAAGCCGAAGCGCTGGAGGTGGTTAACGCTGCTTCAGACCGGCCGGTGCTACCGCCTGATCGCGAGCGAGACGAGCGCGAAGCCCGCAACGCGCAGGCCGCGCTGGAATTCGTTCAGCACACCGTGCGAGCGGATCCTGAGCGGCCGCTCGATGAAAGGCTGATCAGGGATATCCACCGGCTCACCACCGACGGCCTTGCCTACCCGGGAAACGTGCCCGGCGAATACCGGAGTCACGCTGTCATCGTCGGCGACTATCGACCGCCGGCCACTGGCGAAGAGGTCCGCGGGCTCTTAGCCGAGTTCCTGCGCTGGTTCAACCAGGGCGAAGCGCTGCGCTGGGGCCCCATCGTGCGTGCGGCGCTTGCTCACTTTTTCGTCGTCAGCATCCACCCGTTTGGCGACGGCAATGGGCGTACCTCGCGCGCCGTCGAGAGTTTCATGCTCCGCCGCGCCGGCATCCATGCATTTGGCTTCTACTCCCTCGCCAACTTCTACTACCAGCACCGTGGCGAGTACATCCGCGCGCTATCGGCGGTGCGGTTCAGGTCCGACGGCGACCTGACGGACTTCGTGCTGTTCGCGGCGCAGGGGCTGGCCAGCGAACTTGCGGCTGTCCGTAACGAACTGCTGGCAATGGTGCGCGTCTTTGCGTTCCGCGATTACGCGTGGGAGTGCCTCGAAACGACTCCCGGACTTGGGAACCAGCGCCGCGTGCGAATGCTGATTCTTATTCGTCGCTTGACCGATGCGCTGCTTCGTGGTGTCGCTGAAGACCGCGTGGAATCCCTCGGTGTCGTGGCCTCGATCTACGGTCGCGTCGGCCAACGCACCATCCAGCGGGACCTGCGTCTGCTTCTCGACCGGCGGCTGCTGATTGAGCGCGACGGCCGCCTGCTTCCCAACGTCGAAATCATGTCCGAACTCGCCGAAGCCTGAGGCCTCCCCGCCCGCCTCTCCCTTCCGGTAACTCCGCGTCCCTTAAGCACCCGAACCGCAGCCCAACCCCGGTGCTCCCGCCTCGGATCCGTGCGCTGCTGGGGTGTGTCGACCGCGGACGAAGTGAACACATCCCCAGTCGGACTGAACACATTTGGGGCGAAAGTGAACACTTTCGGAGAAAAAGTGAACACTTGGTCGGGGTTCCGGTGAACACATGTCTGGATCACCGGCTCGTCGGGTCCCCGATTTGCACGAGAAAGCCCGGAGCTGCGGTTCGGCCAACTGCCCGCCCTCACCATCCGACGGAATGCCCTCGTCTCGCCGCTCCCTCCGCAGCCGCGACCAACCCGGCACTGGACGCCGCCCTCGCCCTTGAGTTCGGTACTCTATCGGAGTACATTAGGTGGCAATCTCTCGCACCCATCCTTGGGGACTCCCCGTGCTCGCGCCGCTCGTCCATTTGGCCCTCCGCCTTGTCCGCCTGTTGTCTCGTCTGGTCCCTCTGGCATCCCGCCCTCGGCGTACGTCCCCACCAGGCGCGTCATCCCCCGCTGCCGCCTCAAACGCCCCCATTCCTCATTGGTCCGCCCGGTCATGTTGTCGCCCGCCGGCGGTCCTCCCGGCGTCCGTCCGCGCCAGTGGCGCCCCTGCCCTACGCCCGCGGCCCCGTACCGTCAATACTCGCCAATCCGCCCGAAAAATCCGCCAAAAACTGTCTCTCGCGGCCCGCCCCCCTCTGGGGGGCGGGCCGCGAGAGACAGTTCCCCCTTCATCCCCCACGCACCCGGCGCCTCGGCGACCGTGGCCAGCCTCGCGAGAGTCCCGCTTAGAAGACCTCGTTCAGCAGCTTCGTCAACGCGTCCGCATCCGGCTGCACCGGGCTGTTAGAAGCCACTCGAGTGTTGCTCAAAGTCGCCGCCGCAACGTCCGGCAGCCAGCCACGTTCCACCCCGACCTCCCGCAGCCGCGTCGGCAGCCCGACCTGCTCCACCAACCGCTCCATGACCCCCACCGCCGCCTGCGCTCGCTCCGCCTTCCCGGTCACGTCAGCGGTAACGCCCAGCGGTTCCGCCAGTTCGGCCATCAGCGCCGGGTTGCGCTCGGCCGCCAGCCGCATCACCGGCAGCAGGCAAACAGTGTTGGCCACCCCGTGCGGGATGCGCGCCCGCGCGCCGATGGCGTGGGCCAGTCCGTGCACCAGGATGACGCCGGCGTTGGCCAGGCTGTAGCCGGCCTGCAGGCAGGCGTAGGCCATCTGGTCGCGCGCTTCCCGGTCGGTCCCGTCGGCCACGGCGCGCGGCAGGAACTCCAGCGTGCGGCGCAGGGCGTCGGCGGCGGGCTGGCGGGTGTGCTGGGTGGCGCGCCGGGTAATGAACGACTCCGCCGCGTGGCAGAAGGTGTCCATGCCGGTGGCCGCCGTGATGTGCGACGGGACCGAGTCGGTCAGGGCCGGGTCGATCAGCGCCGTCTGCGGATAGATGAACGGGCTGACCACCGTCAGCTTGTTGGAGCGGTCCGGCAGCACCATCACGGCGTTACCGGTCACTTCAGAGGCCGTTCCGGCGGTCGTTGGAATGCTGATGGTTGGAACGCCCGGCTGCCGCAGCACTTCCACGCCGATCCAGTCCTCCGCCTTTCCGCCGTTGGTGACCACGCAAGCGGCGATCTGGGAGGTGTCCATGGCGCTGCCGCCGCCCAGGCCCAGCACCACGGCGGGGTCGGCCTGGCGGATGGCCTGAGCGCAAGCGTCCACGCTGACGGTGGGTGGTTCCGGCTCCGCTTCGTCCCAGACCGTGGCGACAATATCGGCGCGAGCCAACTCGTCCGTCACGCGCTCGACCACGCCGGCCTTGACCAGCCCCTTGTCGGTCACGATCAGCACCGGGCCGTCGGCGATGCGCCGCACGTGGTCGGGCAACTCCTCCAGGCAGCCGCGTCCGAAGACGACGGTCGGCGTGGTGCGATAGGTCCAGCGGTCGAGCAGGATGGCCATGCGCTGATTCTCGGGTGGCGGGCCGATCATTATGTCGGCAAACGCCCTACCATGCGCTGGACCGAGGCCCGCCGGATCCGCCAATGATCGATCTCTCCATCGACGGCGTCAGCGCCGCCAGCACCCGAATCTTCACGGCCGCCGGGGTCCCCGACGACATGGCCGCGCAACTGACCGTCTGGCTGGTGACCTCCAATCTCTCGGGCCACCCGTCCCACGGCCTGCAGCGCGTCACCGAGTACGTTCGGCAAATCCAGGAAGGAAGCATGGACCCGGCCGCCCGACCGCGGGTGCACGTGGAAACCGACACCACGGTCGTGCTGGATGGCCAGGCCGGACTCGGGCACTTCGCCGCGGACCAGCTGACTCGCGAATTGGCCGTCCGGTGCCGAAGCTCGCAGATTGCGATGGGCGGGATCATCAACGGCCGTCACATCGGACGCCTGGGCGAATGGGGCGAGCTGGCTGCGGACCTGGGCGTGCTGCTGTACATCTCGCTGGGTTCGGCCAGCGGATCGATGGCGGCCACGTTCGGAGCCGCTGAAGGGCGGCTGGGTACCAACCCGATTGCCTTTGGCGCGCCCGGACTGGACGACGACTCCTTCGTGATGGACTTCGCCACCAGCGCGGCTGCGGAGGGCAAGATCCGCGTGGCGCGCGACAGCGGCAAGTCCGTGCCGGAAGGCTGGATCCGCAACTCCGACGGTCGCCCCACCACCAACCCCAACGACTTCTACGACGGCGGCACGATGCTGACGTTCGGGGAGCATAAGGGCTCAGCTATCGCCATCATGACGACGCTCTTCTCGGTGGTCACGGCCAGCGCTGGCGAGGACATCGGTGAGGGCGCATCCGTGTTTGCTTTCGCCATTGACCCGAACGCCTTCGGCTGCGGCGACGAGACGCGGGAACTCATCCAGCATCAGCTCGATCGCGTGCGATCGGCGGCGCCCGCCGAGGGCTTCAGCGACGTACAGGTGCCCGGCGACTTCGAGCGCCGCTCCCGCGCCGCCCTCGCCGGCGGCCCGCTGCAGATTCCCGAGCCGACCTGGGAAGGGATGCTCCAGGCCGCGGATCGGGTCGAAGTCTCAAGGGCGGAAATCGAGGCGCTGGCACTAGCGTAGATGTCTGGTGAGGCCGAGTGCGCCGGCTAGGTCGGTTCGGCTTATGACAAGCGGAAGGCTCCGCACGCACGCGGTCACGCTTCAGGCGGGGTCGGTTGTTCTTCGCCCGTTGACCGAGGACGACTGGGACCTGGTGCTCAGGTGGTGGAACGATCCGGACATCGCCTACTACGCCGAATCGAACGAGGGCGAGTACACGCTGGCGCAGGTGCGGGTGATCGTCCGCGGCATCTCGAAAGAGGCCTATTGCTTTGTCATCGAGTTCGAGGGCCGGCCGGTAGGCGAGTGCTGGCTGCAGGCGATGAACGTGCAAAGGATTTTGGATCGGAACCCGGGATTGGACTGCCGGCGCGTCCCCCTGGAGATCGAGAAGGCGTATTGGGGTCGCGGAATCGGGACGTCGGTGATTCGGCTGCTGGTTGAGTTCGGATTCGAGACGGAGGGTGCCGACCTCATCTTCGCGATGGATGTCGCCGACTACAACCGGGGGAGCCGGCGGGCGTTTGAGAAGGCGGGGTTCGAGTTGTACGACACGGTTCAGCAGCCGGCGGGCGGTCGAGCGCGCGTCAGCCATGACCTGGTGATCCGGGCTGACCGCCATCTTGGTCGTGGGTCACTTTGAGCCGACGCACACCGTTGCTCTACCTGCGAGAGATGGAGAGACGACGGACCACTCCGGGGATTGGAGTCTGATCAACCCGACCCGCCAGCAATCCGACGGTCACGGGATGTCCGAACCGAGTAGGCTCCTACGGCTTTCAGGGGCAGGTTAGGCCATGACGGTGGGACGGGCGGCGGACGGTTGGCATCAGATCACGATCGATGTGCCTGTCACCCTGCGGACGGCGCGGGTGGACGAGCTGCACCGTCTGAGCGAGCTGTGGGGGCCCAAGGGCACCACCTCGCGGTTGCGGCATCTACGGCGCTATTTCCGCGAACAGGCGGACGGCGTGCAGCGCGGCCTGGTGGCGGATTTCAACGGCAATCCGATCGGGCAATTGTGGGTGCGGCTGCGCCACATCGACCCGTCCATCGAGGCCGGGCTGGCGGTGGCCTACGTGCATACGCTGGTGGTGATGCCGGAGTTCCGGCGGCTGGGCGTGGCGGAGGGGCTGGTGCGGCGCGCCTCGGCTCTGGCTGTCGAGCGGGGATGCACACACGTCTCGATTGGCGTGGACCGGCCGAATGAGGCGGCGCGGCGCCTGTACGCCAAGTGGGGATTTGAGCGCTATTACGAGAGCTTCGATCTGCGGGGCGATCTGATCTTCATGCGGCGGGAGGTCTTTGAGGCGCCGGTTCCGGCCCCGGTCCGGTGATACCATGCGGCGCGTCCGCGCCGGCCCCATGAGCGTGGCGCGGTTGCGTGTGTTTCGCGGGCGCCAGCCCGCCGGCGGGGGGCCTGATGCAAGCGTTTCTTAACGGCGAATACATGGATCTGGCGGACGCCAAGGTCAACGTGATGACGCACGCGTTGAACTATGGGACCGGGGTGTTCGAGGGCATCCGCGCCTACTGGGACGACGAAGAGGAGCAGTTGCTGCTGTTCCGGGTGCGCGAGCACTTCGAGCGGATGCACCAGTCGGCTCGGATCCTGCGTATCGGCATCGACTACTCGGTGGACGAGTTGGTGGACATCTGCGTCAACGTGCTGCGGGCCGGTAATTTCCGGGAGGACGTGTACGTGCGGCCGCTGGCGTTCAAGAGCGCGCTGCAGGTGGGGCTGAACATGGTAGCGATGGGGCCGGACGGCCTGCGGCCAATCGACAACGGGTTCACACTGTTCGCGCTGCCGTTTGGCAACTACCTGGACATCGAGAAGCCGATTCGCTGCACGATTTCGGCGTGGCGGCGGGTGAACGACAACATGATCCCGGCGCGCGGGAAAGTGACGGGGATTTACGTGAACTCGTCGCTGGCCAAGACGGAGGCGCTGGAAGCTGGGTTCGACGAGGCGATCATGCTGACGCACGACGGACACGTGAGCGAAGGCTCGGGCGAGAATCTGTTTATCGTGCGGCACGGGAAGCTGCTGACGCCGTCGCTGAGCGAGGACATCCTGGAAGGCGTGACGCGCGCCACGGTGATGCAGATCGCGTTGGACGATCTGGGGATCGAGACCATCGAGCGCCCGATCGACCGCACGGAGCTCTACATCGCGGACGAGCTGTTCCTAGTGGGAACCGGGGCCCAGATTTCGCCGGTGCGGGAGATCGACGGACGCATCATCGGCGACGGCGAGATTGGTCCGGTAACGGGCGCGTTGCAGGATCTCTACTTTGACATCGTGCGCGGCCGCTCGCCGAAGTATCGTGGGTGGTGTCTGAGCGTGCAGGAACAGGCCGCCGCGCAGCGCGCATGATCGGGAGGCGAGAGGAGGCACGGCCGCGCTGATCGCGACACGCCTCCGCCAGCCCACGACTTTGAGCCCGACTGACTCCCGATCCGTAGCTCACCGACGCTTCCGCCTCAACCGTCGGCCCAGGGATTGAGCCGTGGCCAACCTGAAACTGGACGACGCGACGCTGGAACGGCTGGAAGCTCGGCTGGGCGTTCGCTTCAAGGATCGGTCGCTGCTGGCCCAGGCGCTGGTGCACCGTTCCCTGGTCAATGAGGCGGACCTGGCCGACGCAGACTGCAACGAGCGGCTGGAATTCCTGGGTGACGCGGCGCTGGGTCTGGTGGCCGCGGAACTGCTGTATCGGCGATATCCGGACCAGGCCGAGGGCCGGCTTACGCACGCGCGGGCGTCGCTGGTGAACCTGGAGTCGCTGGGCGAGATCGGCGGTGCGCTGGGGCTGCGCGAATTCGTTCAGCTGGGGCGCGGCGAGGATCTCAGCGGCGGCCGCGATCGGCGCAGCGTACTGGGTCGGGCGCTGGAGGCGGTGTTGGGCGCGATCTACCTGGACCAGGGACTGGACGCGCTGCGGCAACTGTTGAGCCCAATCCTGATCGGAGAACTCGACCGCTACGGCTGGGAGGGGCCAGCGAAGGACTTCAAGTCGCAGTTGCAGGAGCATCTGCAGGCCAACGCGGACGCCACGCCCGAATACGAGCTGGTCGCGATGGAAGGCCCCGACCACCACCGCCTGTTCACGATGTCGGTCCGATCCGGCGACGCGGTGCTGGCGCGGGGCGAAGGCTCGAGCAAGCAACGCGCGGAGCAGGCCGCGGCGTGCGCGGCGTTGACGGCGATCCTCAAGGCCGAAGGAACGATGGATGTACCTGCGGCGGATTGACCTCCAGGGATTCAAGACGTTCCCGCGTCGAACGACGCTGGAATTCCGACCTGGGGTCACGGCCATCGTGGGTCCGAACGGCGCGGGCAAGAGCAACCTGTCGGACGCGATCCGCTGGGCCATGGGCGAACAGGCGCCGCGCCTGTTGCGTATCCGCCGGGCGGAGGATGTGATTTTCGGTGGCTCGGAGTCTCGGTCGCGGACGGGCATGGCCGACGTGCGGCTGACGTTCGACAACGCCGAGGACTGGCTGCCGACGGAGTTCAGCGAGGTCGTGATCGGGCGACGACTGTTCCGATCGGGCGCGTCGGAATACACGATCAACGGGGCGCGGGTGCGCCTGCGCGATGTACTGGACCTGATGAGCGCTGGGGCCGCCAGCCACGGCGGGCACTCGGTGATCAACCAGGGCCAAGTCGACCAGATGCTTCAGCAGCGGCCGGAAGACCGGCGGGCGTTCTTGGAAGAAGCCGCCGGGGTGGCCCGGTTCTATGCGCGACGGGACCAGGCATGGCGCCGCCTGACCGAGACGCGGCGCAATCTCCAGCGCCTGCGGGACCTAGCCGCAGAAATCGAATCCCGGTTGGACACGCTGCGCCAGCAGGCGCAGGTCGCCGAACGGGGGGCGGACCTGCAGCGTGAACTGCGCGAGGGACACACCGTACTGGCGGGTCACCGACTGTTCGTTGTGGTCCGACAGCTGGATGCCGCTGAATCGCGCGAACAACAGGCCACCGAGCACCTGGCGTCGCTGCTGGCCGAACCGGCGGAGGAACTGCGGCGGCTGGCCGTGCAAGCATCACTGCACAGCGGCGAACTTGAGCAGGATCTGGCCGAGGCGCGGCGGAAGCTTGAGGAAGCGCGCCAGGCGGCCGCGCAGCGTTCGGCACAACGCGCGCGCCTGGTGGAGCGGCAGCGACACCTGGACAGCCGACACGCCGACCTCAGCGCACGCAGCGCCAGTCTGGCGGACCGCGCCGAGGCGCTGGCGCAGGAAGCGCGCGTTGCGGAGCAATCGCTGGCCGAACTCGACTCGCACGTGGCGCAGGTTCAGGCGGAACGACGTCGGCTGCTGGAGAATCTGGCGCCGGAGCGTGAGCGGCGACGCCGCATGCAGACACTGGCTACCCAGTTGGCCGGCGCACGCGACCGGCGCACGGCGTTGCGGGAACGCCAGCGGCACCTGGCAGATGAAGGCGAGACGCTGGCGGCGGACCTGGCGCGGCTTCAGCACCAGGCCACGGCTATTCGCGAACTGGCCTTGGCCGCGCGCGTGACCATGGAGACGGCGGAGCGCGACGCGCACGCAGCCGCGGCAGCCGTGGACCAGGCGGCGCACGCGCAACGCGCCGCGGTTGAGGCCGCACGGGCCGCGCAGCAGGCCCAGGCACGAGCGCGGGCAGATCTCCGGGCGGGCGCCGACGCCCGCATCTCGCGGCAGCGAGAGTTGGAGGCGCTACAGGAAGCCAGCGCGCAAGCCGGGGGATCCGACGAGGCGCTGCGCGCGCTGCGGGCGGCGCAACCGGACACGGTCCGGTTGCGTGATCGCATGCGCCCGCGCAGCCAGGAGGCCACCCGACTCCTGGAAGCGGCGTTTGCCAACGGGCTCGACGCTCTGCTGGTGGCACGCCCTGCGGACGGAGCCCCCTTGCGAGCGGCTGCGCGCGACTTGCGTCTGAGCCGCCTGCGCTGGCGCCCCGCCACCGGGTTCCGAGGCTGGCCGTACGAGGGCGATGTCGTCGACGAATCGCCGGCGGGCCTGCGCGGAACGCTGGCCGACATGGTGGATGCCAGCGGCCCTGACGCCGACCTGGTGCGGCGGTTGCTGAACCGCGTGCTCGTGGCAACGAACCTGGACGCCGCGCTGCGGGCGCGGCAAGACCGTCCAGACCTTGCCAACCGCCAGATCGTCACGTTGGACGGCGATGCCATTGATGTCGACGGGACGGTGCGGATGAGCGCGCAGGACGCCGCGGGACGAGATATCGGCAAGCGGCTCGCCACGGCGGAACGCGCGCTGGACGAAGCTCGTCGCCGGCAGCCGAACCTCGAACACGCGGCGACCGCCGCCGACCGGGTGCTGGGCGCCGCGGACGCGGCCCTGCGCAGCGCCGAAGCGGACAGCGCCGCGGCCGGCAGCGCGCACCGGCGCGCCCACGCCGCCAGCACCGCCGCGGTACGCCGGCACCAGCGTCACGACGCCGAAGCCGAGATCCTGCGCACACGACAGCAGGACACCGAGAATCGGCTGGGCGGCATCAGACGACGCCAAGCTGAGTTGGCGCCCATTATCGAGGCGTCGGAACTGGACGTGACACGGCTGAGCGAGGAACTCGATCAGGCTGGCGCCGCCGCAACGGGCACGGCGGAAGCCGAGGCGCAGCTGGCGGCCCTTGAAGCGGCGCTGAACGTGAACGAGCGGCGCGCGACCGATCTGCGAACGCAGGCGGCCCAGCGCCGCCGCGCCGCCGCACAGGCCAAGGCGGAGGCGGAGGCCCTGGAGCACGAGCGGCAGGACGCCGAGCGGTCGCGGTCCGTGGCGACGGACGCGCTGGAGGAGATGGACGCACACGCCGCCGACACCAACGTGCCGGACGAGGACCTGGTGCGACAGATGGAATCCGAAGCATTGGAGGCTCGCCTGGAGCTTCAGCGCCTGCAAATGCAAACGGACGTGCGGGCCCAGGAGCAGGTCCGGGCGGAGGCAGAGGTGGCGGCGGCGCAGCGCGAGACGGAACGGCTGGTGGAACGACGCGCCGAGATTCGGGCGCAGGCCCGCGACGATCTGGGCATCGACCGTCTGCACGCGGCAAAGTCCACCACACCGGTCGGTCAGCTCGAGCGCCGGACGTCCGACCTGCGGCGGATGCTGGACCGGCTGGGGCCGGTCAACCCGCTGGCACCGGAGGAGTACGAGCGCGAGCGCCGCCGAGTCGAGGACGCTCGGCGGCAGATCGCGGATCTGGAGGGCGCCGAGACGAACCTGCAGACGCTGGCACGCGACCTGCAGCAGCAACTGCACGCCGAGTTCATGGCCACCTTTGACACCATGAATACGGCATTTGGCGCGATGTTCACCGACTTGTTCGGCGGTGGCGAGGCGCACATGGTGCTGACCTCGCCCAATGACGTCGAACAGACGGGGGTGGAGTTCTCGATACGCGCCCCGGGCAAGCGGCCCCAGCAGCTGGCCGCCCTGTCCGGCGGCGAGCGGGCGCTTGTCGCGGCAGCGCTGATCCTGGCGCTCCTGAAGATCCGTCCACCGCCGTTTTGCATCCTGGATGAGATGGACGCCGCGCTGGACGATCAGAACGTCCGACGGTTTTGCCGCCAGATTCATAACCTGAGCGAACGCACGCAGATACTGCTTATTACCCACAACGCCGTTACGGTTGAAGCGGCCTCCACGGTGTACGGCGTGACCATGCGCGAAGATGGTGTCTCGGAGCTGTTGTCGCTGCGCCTGGATGGAGTTCCGACGGACGGTGAGACGAGCAACGGCCACGCACAGGCGCCGACGGGACGCGCGGCCAAGCGACGGAGTACCGCCGGCGCCGCGTGAGGCGATTGGCCCAGCAGCGCGCCGTACGCGACCGTTTCCTGGCTGACCCGATTAGATGAGCACCGTTGTTGACCGACGCCGGCGGCGTTTCGGCTCCCCGCATCAACCTCGCCGCCGCGCGCAACGTCGCGTTCGACCGAAGGTGCGGCGGACCCCGGTCCCGGTATGGGGACTGGCCCTCGCGGTTGGGGCGGCCGCTGTTGTGTTCATGCTCGTGCTGACGGCTCTAGCCGATCCGTTGGCCGGGCTGCGGCCACTGGTGGAGGACTCCGGTGCGCTGCTGCAGCCGCGCGCTCCGGTGACGACCAGCGACGAACGTCTGGTCCCGCGGCGCGAGGATCCCAATGCCGATGTTGCGGAGGTTCCGTCCATTCTGAACCTGGAGCAGGAGGCGGCGCGGCGGAGCCTGGAAGACGCGGGCTTCCGGCCGCAGTTCGAGGCAACCTTTGACGACACGGTGGCGGAGGGGCTGGTGATCAGGCAGGAACCCGCAGCCGGAGCGTTCCTTCAGCGGCTGGAGCCGGTGATCGTGACGGTCAGCCGTGGACCGTCGCTGGCACCGCTGCCCAACGTGGTGGGGCTGGCCGCCGAGGTTGCGCGCGCCGACCTGGATCGCCGGGGGTTCCAGGTGATCGTCGTCGCCGCCTTCAACGACGACGTGCCAGCCGGCACGGTGCTTGGCCAGGAACCGCTGCCGGGGGCGGTAGTGGACCGTCGCTCCGTGGTGGTGCTGCAGATCAGCCGAGGCGTGGAGATCGTGCCGGCGCCGCTGGTCGTAGGGCGCGCGGAAGACGACGCACGCCGCGCGATCGAACTGGTGGGGCTTGCCGTGGGCGAGACCACCTATGTCGAGGACGACTCGGCGCCGAACGGCGTGGTGGTGGCACAGGTTCCGGCCAGCGGCGAAGGCGCGCCGAGCGGGTCGGAGGTGCTGTTGACGGTTGTGCGTATCGGCGAGGTGGTCGTTCCCGAACTCGTGGGCCTGACGATTGACACGGCTGAGCGCACACTCTTTGACAACGGTCTGCTGGTCGGATCGATACGGCTAGTCCCAACCCCCGGCGCCGCCGGCGAGATCGTGGTCGGCCAGGAACCCGGACCCGGAGCCAAGGTGGCGCGCGGCTATGGCGTGCGCCTGATCGTGGCGATACCGTCCGCTGCCCCGAGCCCGGTGCCGGCTAGCGGCTGACGTCCAGCGGGAGGGCGCGGACGGCTTCGAGGCCGGCCGCGAGCACGGAATCGTCATCGCCACCGATCTGGCCTTGGGACATCGCGACCTCAAGGTCCGGCGTCAGACCGCTGCCGGGGCCCGCCAGCGCGACGCCAGCCGGTGTAAACCAGATGCCGGTGGTGACGCGCATGATGGAACCATCGGTGAGCCGGTGCAGTTCCTGCACCGAGCCCTTGCCATGCGTCTGTGCGCCGATGAGCCTGGCGCGGTCGTGAGCCTGGAGGGCGCCCGCAAAGACCTCCGAACCACTGGCCGAACCGGCATTGACCAGGACGACCATCGGAGTCTGCAGGTCGCGGAATCCGCTAACGGCGTTGTAGACGTGGGTGGGATCGTTGCGGCTTTCGCGGCGCAGAATCAACTCGCCTTCCGGCAGAAAGCGACTGGTGACGGCAATGCTGGCGTCGAGCAGCCCGCCGGGATTGTTGCGGAGGTCGACGACTAGCCGTTCGACGCCGACGGTCCGAAAGCCGTTGAGCGCGCTGCGAACCTCGCCGGACGTCCGGGACGAGAAGTTGGCGATGCGCATGTAGCCGACGTCGTCGATGACCTTGGTGGTGACCGACTGCACGATGATCCGGTCGCGCACGATCGTCACGTCGCGCTCGGTTGTTTGGCCCTGGCGCCGGAGGGTGAGGGTGACCGCCGTGCCCCGCTCGCCACGGACGAGCCGCCCGAAGTCTGACAGGCTCATGCCCCTGGTCGGCTGCCCGTCAACGGCCAGCACGTATTCGTTGGCCTCGATGCCGGCCGCCTCGGCGGGCGAACGCGGCAGCGGCTGGGTAATGAAGGGAAAGTTGTCGCGCACTTCCACACGGATGCCGACCCCGACGTAGGCACCCGACAGACTGATGTTGGACCGCCGGGCTTGCTCCGGGTCGTGGTAGCGGGTGTAGGGATCGTCGGTGGCCTGAGCCAGGCCGCGCATGGCGCCTTCGCGCAAGACGTCGGCGGCCAGCGGCCCCTCGTAATAGTGGTCCTGAAGGACGCGCCAGGCTTCCCAGAACAAACCGAAGTCGACTTCGTCCGTCTGGTCCTTGACCTCGGGCGGAGGGTCGCCGGCGACGACCTGCGGGGGCGGAATGCCAGGACCAAGGGCGGTAGCGCCGGCGACGAAGCCGATGGAGAACGTGAAACAGAGCGCGATGACCGAACCGGCCAGCATGAGGGTCGTGCGGACGGGGCGTTGCATGGGACGAAGATCGGAGGCTGCTCATTCCACCGTAGCGCAGCTTGTCCGGCTCTGCGGCGCCCGGACGGCGACGGCGGTTGACGGAGCGCGCTGCGTCCGGGCCGGGACGACTTGCGCTGCGACGTGGACGCTGCCGGTCCACGTCCAGAAACGTGGTGCACGTGTTTGACCCTGGGGCGAACTTCGTTATGTGACGATATGCCGTGAACGAATCGACCCGACGTGAAGCGCGACCCCCTAATCACGATGAGCGACGCATCACTGGACCGTTTCGCTTACGGCGAAATTGAAATACTGGTCGGCGACAGTCGGACGCTTCTACCCGGGATGGACGCCTCGTCCATTCAATGTTGCGTCACGTCGCCCCCGTACTGGGGACTCCGGGACTACGACCACGAGGCGCAGATTGGCGCTGAGCCATCACCGGACGTGTACGTACGACGTCTCGTCGCGATCTTTCGTCAGGTTCGTCGCGTGTTGTCCAATGACGGAACGCTATGGCTGAACGTCGGGGACGGGTATGCGCACAACGTGGAAACTGGGCGAAGCGGTCCAAACGCGCAGGTGGGAAACACGAAGAAGCTGATCCAGAAGCGGAATTGCAGGGTGCCCGACTGCTGGGGATTGAAGGACTGCGACTTGGTGGGGCTTCCCTGGCGGGTCGCGTTTGCGCTGCAAGCGGACGGCTGGCTGCTGCGTTCGAATATCACCTGGATCAAGAATGCGCCTATGCCGGAAAGCGTCACGAATCGACCGTCGAACGCGACCGAGCAGGTCTTCCTCTTCTCGAAGCGGCCGAAGTATTTCTATGACAATCAGGCCGTCCGCGAGGAATCGGGGGCCAATCTCAGGAACTCCTGGCTCTTGGGCCCCGATTCAGACAGGGCGGCCCATCCCGCCGTCTTTCCCCGAGAGTTGGCGCGACGCTGTATCCGCCTGGGCAGCCGACCCGGAGACACGGTGCTCGATCCTTTTTCCGGGTCCGGAACGACTGGCGTTGCAGCGGCGGAGTTGAATCGAAGGGCGATTCTCATCGAGTTGAACAATGAATACGCGGCGCAGTCCAGGCTGCGGATCGAAAGTGGCGTCCAACGTGAGTTGGACATACGGACCTGGTACAACTTGCGTTAGGCAACCAGATTGAGCGTTGCGCGATGCGGATACCGACCTCGGCTGCGCGCGGGCGATTCGCGAACCGCCCCTCCCCACGCCTCAGTTGGTGCTGAATACGCCGACGGGTTCGTCGGCGAGGATGGTGCCGGCGTCCATGCGGATGACGCGGCGGCGGAGGTCGTTCACGATTTCGCTGTCGTGCGTGGCGACCAGGGTGGTGACGCCTTCGCTGTTAATGTCGAGCAGCAAGGCCATGATTTCGCGCGCGTGCTTGGGGTTGATGCTGTCGGTCGGTTCATCGCAGAGCAGGATGTCAGGCTTGGAGATGACGGCGCGGGCGAGCGCGACCTTGCGCTGTTCGCCGCCAGAGAGTTGGCGGGGAAATCGTTCGGACTTGTCGGACAGGGCCACGCGCTCGAGCACAACGTCGACCGCCAGATCAATCTCGCGATTGGCGTGCCCTCGGACCTGGAGCGGCAAGCCAACGTTCTCACGCACCGTGGCGTTGGGTAGCAGCCGGGTGTCCTGAAACACCATGCCGATGCGGCGGCGGAACTTGGTGAGAGCGGCGCCGCGAATCCTCGAGACGTCGACCCCGTTGACGAGGACGACACCGGAATCGAAGGCCTCTTCGCGCAGGAGGATGCGGAGCAGGGTGGTCTTGCCCGCACCGTTGGTGCCGATGAGGAAGGCGAACTCGCCGCGGGCGATGGCGATGGACACATCGGCGAGGGCGGGCACGCCGTCGTAGCTCTTGCTGACTCCCTGAACGACGATCAGCGGCGCACTCCTATACGGCGAGGTAGCGACGCACGGAGACGTAGCTCCCGATGCTGCCGACGACGAACCCAACGAGGACGATGAAGATGGCCAGGTTGCGGACGAACGTCACATCCGTGGCGATGGGCAGGAACGAGATGATGCGGGTAACCGTGGGCGCGGCCTGCAGGTAGAGCACGACCAGGGCGATCGCCGCGAGTGTGGCGCCAACGAGACCAATAAACGCGCCTTCGATGATGAACGGACCGCGGACGAACCAGTCGGTGGCGCCGACCAGCTTCATGATTTCGATTTCCTGCCGGCGGGCGTAGACGGCGATGCGGATGGTGTTGGCGATAACGAACAGCGCGACGGCGGTAAGGGCCACGATCATGGCGGTGCCGGCGGCGCGCGAGACGTTGCTGATGGATATCAAGCGCTCGACCACGTCAAGAGGCACGGCCACGCTTTCGAACACCTCGGTCAGCCCACGGAGCTCATCGGCCAGTCCGGGAAGCACCGCGGGGTCGTCCATGCGGAGTTCGACGCTGGCGGGGAGCGGGTTGGCCTGCAGGATGTCGATGACATCGCGCTGGTCGAAGAAGCGTTCCTGGAAGATGCGCAGCGCGTCGTCCTTGGTCACGAAGACGACTTCTCCAACACCGGGCCGCTGCTCCAGGTCCTGCATGATGGCCGTGACCCGGGAGGGACGGGCGTCGTCGCGGACGTAGGCGATCAGGTTGCTCTTGCGCCCCAGCGCGGTGACCATTTCGTTGAGCGTGTCGTTGATCGCCAGAAAGGCGGCCAGGGTGACGAGCATGACGGCCGTGGTGATCACGGCGCCCAGGGTCATGGTGCGGTTGCGCCAGAGGCCTAGCATGGCCGCGCCCAGGACGTAGCGCAGGACGTTCAGCTTAGCTGTCATAGCCGCCGCCGAGTTCGTCGCGGACCACCTTGCCGTTGGCGATTTCGATGACGCGGCGCCGCATGGTGTCCACGATTTCCCGATTGTGGGTGGCCATGAGCACCGTGGCGCCGAGCGCATTGATTCTCACCAATAGTTGAATCGTGTCCCAACTGGTGCTGTGATCCAGGTTGCCGGTGGGTTCGTCCGCGACAAGGATCGGACAGCGCCGAACGATGGCGCGGGCGATGGCGGTGCGCTGCTGCTCGCCGCCGGACAGTTCGTGGGGATGGTGGTCGGCGCGGTCGCTCAATTGGACCAAGGCCAGCGCCTCGTCCACCCAGGCCGCCGTGCGGCCGTTGAATTCGCCGGTGGACTTGAGCACGAACTCCACGTTCTGACGCACGCTGAGACCCGGGAGCAGCTTGTAGTCCTGGTAGATCACGCCCACGCGCCGGCGGAGTTTGGGTACCTCGCGGCGCCGTATGCGCGTGACGTCCGAGTTTTCGACGAAAACGCTGCCGCGGTCGGGCGTGGTGTCCCGGTTAATGAGCCGGATCAGGGTGGTCTTGCCGGCGCCGCTGGGGCCGACGAGAAAGACGAACTCGCGCTCGTCGATCTGAAGGCTTACGTCGTCAAGCGCCCGGGTTCCGTTGGGGTAGACCTTGGTAACGTTCTGCAGAACGATCATGGTTGCGGCAGGGGCAGTGCGAAGGCCGAAGCTGGAGTCATGACGCCGGCGCTCGCGGTGGGTGTGGCGTCGGTCTGGTCAAGGGTAGCGAGCCATTCTGCTTCCAGAGCATTGAGGTTGAGTCCGATGGCCTGGCGCAGGGCCCTGTCCTGGGACGCGCCCTCGCGGTAGGCACCCAGAATCTCAGTGATCGTGGATTCGCCCCAGCGGTCAATGATGAACCTCACGAAGGAGTTGCTCTGGGCGTAGGCCAGCAGCGCGCCGCCGCTCCGTACGGGGAACGACCCGGTGAGGCCACGCAAGGAGATCAGGCGATCAGCCTCGAACGCCGTATCCACGATGTCCTGATACGAAAACCGCTCGCCGACGGCGCTCTCGACGACTGTGGCCACGCCTTCGTGGAGCCAGCTGGGAACGTTGCGCGGTGGCTCACCGATGGCGTGTTCGATGGCAATGTGGGTCAACTCGTGGGCGATCGTGGAGGGCAGCGTGGTCCGGCCCCACTCGAACTCGGAGGCATAGAGCACGATCAGGTTGAAGCGGGCGGCCGCAACGCCGCCCACCCAAGGTCGGGTGCCGCCGCCCATGTCGGCGCGCATGCGGTCGCCGTCGGCATAGAAGACCAGCCGCGTGCGGCGTTGGAGTTCGAGGCCGAAGTCTTCCTCAAGCGCGGCAAGGCCGCGACGAATGCCGCGCACGGCGTCGATGGCCAAACTGTCCCCGCCGGCGTGCCACCAGATGTCCACCAGGCCTTCGGATTGGGTCTGCCAGGGAAGGTTGGGGTCGATGTAGGTGACGGTGCTGGTGGAGGTGTGCGCCGTACCGTCCGAACTGCGCACCTCGAACTGATACTCGATCTCGGCGCCGGGCAGGATCGTTCCACGGGGACGCCAGCGGTGCGAGGCGATCAGGCGCCCGTCGCCGACTTCGAACGTGGCGCGCCCGCGTCGAGTCGCGACACCGTGCGGCAGGCCGAAGAGGATGGAGACCCGGGACGGCGGCGGGCCGGTCCAGGGCGCGTCGAGATGGAAGGTGATGGCGGATCGGATCTCCACCTTCGCGTGGAGATCGGCCGGGATCGACGGGGCAGCGCCGACCGGGGCCACCCCCAGCGTGAGCCAGGCGAGCCCGGCCGCAACGAGCCCGACAACAGCTGGCACGAGGCACCGCGGCAGCCGGCGGCTGCCCACACCGTGGGGCCGCTCCAGGGTCACGCGCGGGTCTCGCTTCCGGAAGAAATGGACGCGCGGAGCCAGGCCTCGATGAAGGGATCGATCCGCCCGTCCAGTACGGCGTCGGCGTTCCCGACCTCCAGGCCGGTGCGCAGGTCCTTCACCTGCCGGTAGGGGTGGAGGACGTAGGAGCGTATCTGGCTGCCGAAATCGACGGCGGCCTGGTCACCGCGAAGCCGCGCGTGTTCAGCCTCGCGCTCGGCGATCTGCCGTTCCAAGAGGCGTGCGCCGAGCATTTCCATGGCGACTTCGCGGTTTTGATGCTGCGAGCGCTGGTTCTGACAGGAGACGACGATGCCTGTCGGCTCGTGACGGATGCGGACGGCGGAGTCGGTTTTATTGACGTACTGGCCGCCGGCGCCGCTGGCGCGGAAGGTCTCGACACGGAGGTCCTCGGGACTGATCGCCACTTCGTCCACGGCCTCCAGCACGGGCACGACATCCACGCGCGCGAAGGAGGTGTGACGGCGGTTGCTGGCGTCGAACGGCGAGAGACGGACGAGCCGATGCACGCCGCGCTCGGCCTTCAGGTAGCCGTAGGCATAGCGGCCCGAAGCGCGCAGCGTGGCGCTCTTGATACCGGCCTCTTCGCCGTGGGAGATGTCGACGACCTCGGGCGCGAACGAGCGCGCCTCGGCCCAGCGGGAGTACATGCGCAACAGCATTTCGGCCCAGTCCTGCGATTCGGTGCCGCCCGCGCCGGACTGGACGGTGAGGAAGGCGTCGTGCTCGTCGTACTCGTCGCCCAACAGGAGTTGGAACTCCAGGGAGGCCAAACGGGATTCCAGCGCGCCAACTTCGCTCGCGACGTCTCGCTGAAGCTCGGCGTCGTCCGGGTCGAGCAATTCAAGCAGGCCAACCACATCGTCCGCCTGCCCGTCCAACTCGTCCCAGAGAACGACTTCATCCTGGACGCGGCGGTGGCGGCGCATGACGTCGCGGGCGCGGTCGGGGTCGTCCCAGAGGTCGGGGGCGGCGACCTGTTGGTCGAGTTGGGCTAGCGCCTGGCGCTTTGCCGACAGGTCAAAGATGCCTCCGTATCTCGGTGACCCGCTGCCGGGCGCGGCGCGCGCGCCCCTCGAGATCGGCGGTGTCGACGGCTTCGGTCATGGAACGGGAACTCCGGGCTAGTGGACGCGTTGGCGCTTGCGCCGACGCTCGCGCTTCTTGCGGGCGCGTTCCTGGGCGCGTCGCTGGCGTCGGCTGAGGCGGGGCGCCTGGCCCTTGCCGTTACGAGTGGCCGCCGGCTGCGCGATCGGCGCCGGACGGTCCTCGGTGGCCGCGGGGGCGTCGGCCAGGCTGTCGCGGTGGCGGGTGAGCACCGTGGCTTCTTCAACCGGGTCTTGAATCTGTACCCGAAAGAAGCGTCGAACGATGTCGGCTCGGATCGAGACGATCAACTCGTTGAACATGCCAAAGGCTTCGCGCTTGAACGCCACGAGTGGGTCCTGCTGGCCGTAGGCCCGCAGGCCGATGCCCTGACGCACGTCCTCGATAGCGGTCAGGTGATTGACCCAGAGGTAGTCGATGGTCTGCAGCATCATCCAGCGCAGGAGCCGCGGCGCCAGGTCCGGCGGGATTTCGGCCAGGCGCTGCCGGTAGCGCGCTTCGGCATCCTGAGTGAGTAGTTCGGCCACGTCCTCGCCCTTCAGACCCTCCAGCGCATCGGTAGCAACGGGCTGCTGACCGTCAGCGGCCATGTCCGCAGCGTAGGCCTGCAGGAGTTGCTGCAGTTCCGCAACGTCACTGTGCGGCTCAATGCCGTGGGCTTCGACGACCCGTTCGACTTCCTCCCCCAGCATTTCCAGGAAGAGTGCTTCCAGGTCCTCGGCGTTCAACACCCGCTCGCGCTGGTCGTAGATCACCCCGCGCTGCTGGTTGATGACGTTGTCGAACTCCAGGACGTATTTGCGCATCTCGTAGTTGTGGGCCTCGACCTTGGTCTGGGCCGACTCGAGGGCGCGCGAGACCATGCCGCTCTCGATCGGCACGTGCTCCTCCACGCCCAGGTGCTGCATGACGCCCTTGATCTTGTCGGAACTGAAGCGGCGCATCAGGTCGTCTTCAAGCGACAGGTAGAACTGCGAGCAGCCCGGGTCGCCCTGGCGGCCGGAGCGGCCGCGGAGCTGGTTGTCGATACGGCGCGCTTCGTGGCGTTCGGTGCCCAGCACATAAAGGCCGCCAAGCTCCAATACCCGGTCGTGGGCGGCTTGCCAGTCGGCGGTGGCAAGTCCCTCAGGCTTGCCGCCCAGGATGATGTCGGTCCCGCGGCCAGCCATGTTGGTGGCAATGGTGACGGCGCCCTCGCGGCCGGCGTCGGCCACGATCACGGCCTCGTGGGCGTGGTACTTGGCGTTGAGGACGTTGTGTGGAATGCCGCGCCGCTGGATGAGCTGGCTGAGCGCTTCGGACTTCTCAATCGACGTGGTGCCGACCAGGATCGGCTGGCCGCTGGCGTGAATCTCTCCCAGGGCATCGATCAAGGCTTCATCACGGGCCTTGGCCGTGCGGTAGACCAGATCCGCCCGGTCGTCGCGCACCATGTCCAGGTTGGTAGGCGCGACCGTAACGTTCAGGTCGTAGATGGACTGGAACTCCTGCTCTTCAGTCTTGGCGGTGCCGGTCATGCCGGCCAGCTTGTCGTACATCCGGAAGTAGTTCTGGAAGGTGACGGTGGCGAGGGTCTGGCTCTCGCGCTGCACCTCCACGCCTTCCTTGGCCTCGATGGCCTGATGCAGGCCTTCGCTGTAGCGACGGCCGTGCATGAGGCGGCCGGTGAACTCGTCGACGATGACGACTTCGGCGCGACGGTCCCGCCCCTCGACGACGCGGCTGTCGCGGAACAGCACGTAGTCGCGTCCGCGGGCGTAGATCGCGTGGGCGCGCAGGGCCTGCTCCACGTAGTGGACGAGCTGGAACGACGATTCGTCGTACAGGTTGTCGACGTTGAGCATCCGCTCCAGCGTGGCGATGCCGGTCTCGGTGAGGCTGGCGGTGCGCAGCTTGAGATCCAGGGTGTAGTGGGCCTCTTCCTTGAGCCGACGCACGACCTGGGCCATCTGGTAGTAGTGCTGGGTGGACTGCTCGGCCGCGCCGGAGATGATGAGCGGCGTGCGCGCCTCGTCGATCAGGATGTTGTCGACTTCGTCAACGATGGCGTAATGCAGCGGGCGCTGCACGCGTTCGTCCAGCGCGTGGACCATGTTGTCGCGCAGGTAGTCGAACCCGAACTCGTTGTTGGTGCCGTAGGTGAGGTCGGCGGCGTAGGCGGCGCGTCGATCGTCGGGCGCCAGGCCGTGTTGAATAACGCCAATGCTCAGCCCCAGCCGCTCGTCCAGCGCGCGGCCATACCAGTTGGCGTCACGGTCGGCCAGGTAGTCGTTGACGGTGACGATATGCACGCCCTTGCCGGGGAGGGCGTTGAGGTAGGCGGCCAGGGTGGCGACGGAGGTTTTGCCTTCGCCGGTTCGCATCTCGGCAATGTCGCCGCCATGCAGCACCGCGCCGCCGATGAGCTGCACGTCGAACTGCCGCTCGCCCGTATGCCGGCGCACGGCCTCGCGCACGGTGGCAAAGGCTTCGGGTAGCAGATCATCCAGCTTCTCGCCGGCGTCGAGGCGCTGGCGGAATTCCGGCGTCTTGCCCAGCAGTTCCCGGTCCGAGCAGGCGCGCAGGTCCGGTTCCAGCGCGTTGACGCGCTTGACCAGCGACGCATAGCGACGCGCCGTCCGGCTGGCGTCGTCTCCGACGATTTTTTTGAGGAATCCCAGCGGCATGCCGGTCGCTTAAGTGCCGTAGCGCCCGCGGCGGGCGCGGGGCGTTATTCGAGTATATCGAGAGGGGTCGGCAGTCCCTGCGACGGTTCGATCGTGGGTCATTTTGAGGTTCGAGGGGCGCGCAGCGGCAGCGGTGGGGATCGGATGGGCCTGCGGACGGAAGGTCGGGAACGGAAATCGGCGGGGGGTGAAGGGGGGAGCTATCTCTCGCCAGCCCGCCCCCCAGAG